>NZ_JACEGK010000225.1:0-12046 GCF_056859195.1 Streptomyces sp. NH27 | reverse complement strand
CCCGAGGACCTCCCCGGCATCGAACCCGGCGACGACATCGCCGACGAGCAGGACCTCGCCGTCCTCAAGGACGCCTTCCTGCGCACCCCGTACGCCGACCGAACCCCCTACCGCGTCGAGGTCGCCTTCACCCTCACCCTCGCCGGCCGCCTCATCCGCGGCCGCATCGACGCGGTGTACCGGGAACGTACGGACGCCGCACGCGCGGACACGGCGCCCGTGGAGCCGCCGGGCCACGACGCGGACCCGTACACGTACGAGATCGTCGACTGGAAGACCGGGCACCGGCCCGATGCCGCGGACCCGCTGCAACTCGCGATCTACCGGCTGGCCTGGGCCGAGCAGCAGGGCGTGCCGCTCGACCGGGTGCGGGTGGCGTTCCTGCACATCCGCACCGGCACGCTGCTGCGGCCCGCCGGCCTGCCGGACCGGGCCGCGCTGGAGCGGTTGCTCAGCCCCGATCCGCCGCCGGACCGGGCCGAGGAGCCGCCGCGCTGACGGCGGGTGGGCGCGGGGCGCGCCGGACAGGTCGGCAGCGGCGGACCGCCGGACGCGGACCGGCAGGAGCGGGGCCGGAGGTCGGACCGGGCGGCGGATCGGGGCCGACGACGCGGCCGGTACGCTGAAAGCCATGCGTACGACCTCGGACAACGCCGTCCACCCGCACCCCGCCGACCCGACCCCGTACATCGCCGAGCACAGCGCCGCGTTCCTCGCCGCGCTCAAGGACTGGCTTCGTATCCCGTCCGTCTCCGCGAACCCGGACAACGCCCCCGACGTGCGCCGCAGCGCCCAGTGGCTCGCGGCAGCACTGACCGACACCGGCTTCCCGGTGGCGGAGGTGTGGGAGACCGAGGGCGGTGGCCCGGCGGTGTTCGCCGAGTGGCCGAGCGGCGAGGCCGACGCACCCACCGTGCTCGTCTACGGGCACCACGACGTGCAGCCCGCGGCGCGGGAGGACGGCTGGGCGACCGACCCGTTCGAGCCGGTCGAGCACGACGGGCGGCTGCGGGCGCGCGGCGCCGCGGACGACAAGGGCCAGGTGTTCCTGCACACGCTGGGCCTGCGCGCGCACCTGGCGGCGACCGGCCGCACCGCCCCTGCCGTCAACGTGAAACTGCTGATCGAGGGCGAGGAGGAGTCCGGGTCGCCGCACTTCGGGCCGTTGATCAGGAAGTACGCCGATCGGCTCGGCTGCGACACCGTGATCGTCTCGGACACCGGCATGTGGGCCGAGGACACCCCGACGGTGTGCACCGGCATGCGCGGGCTGGTCGACGGTCAGATCGACCTGTACGGGCCGGACCAGGACATCCACTCGGGCTCGTTCGGCGGCGCGGTGCCGAACCCGGCCACGGAGGCGGCCCGGCTGGTCGCCGCGCTGCACGACGAGGACCGGCGGGTGGCGATCCCCGGCTTCTACGACGGTGTGGTGGAACTCACCGACCGGGAACGGGCGCTGCTGGCGGAACTGCCGTTCGACGAGGCGGGCTGGCTGCGTACGGCCAAGTCGCACGCGGCGCTCGGCGAGCGCGGCCACTCCACGCTGGAGCGGATCTGGGCCCGGCCGACCGCCGAGGTCAATGGCATCCACGCCGGGTACGGCGGTCCCGGCGGCAAGACCATCGTGCCGTCCACCGCGGAGATCAAGTTCTCCTTCCGGCTGGTCGCGGGGCAGGACACCGTCCGGGTGCGGCAGCTCGTGACCGACTGGGTCGCGGCCCGACTGCCCGACGGCATCCGGCACGAGATCCGGTTCTGGGGCGACGGCACCCGCCCGTGCCTGACCCCGCTGCACCACCCGGCGCTGCGCTCGCTGGTCCGCGCGATGGGCCGCGCCTTCGGCCAGGAGATCAGGTACACCCGGGAGGGCGGGTCCGGGCCGGCCGCCGACCTCCAGGACGTGCTGGGCGTTCCCGTACTGTTCCTGGGAATTTCCGTGCCGTCCGACGGTTGGCACTCGGTGGACGAGAAGGTTGATCTCGACCTGCTGTTCAAGGGCGTCGAGACCGCGGCGTACCTGTGGACGGAACTCGCCGCGGACTGGGCGGCCGAACCATGGTCGAGCAGCCGGTGAGCGGGGCAGGCCCCCGGCGCACCGGGCGCGCCTCGTCCACGGGGCGCGCCGGTCGTACGGGGCGCGCCGCACACACCAGGCGCGCCGCACCCACCCGCGCGCCACTCGTACCGCCCGTATCGCAGGCACCGCAAAGGGGAGTTGGGAAGACGCCTTGACCGAACTCGACGCGACATCGAAGCCGTTGAGCCTCACCTACACCGGGGTGGACCGCGCGGCACACCACCGGCTCGACGAGGCATGGCTCGCGGCTGCCTGGAGCCACCCCACCACCCGCGTCTTCGTCGTCTCCGGCGGCCAGGTGCTGGTCGAGGACACCCCCGACGGCGGCGCCGAACTCGTCATGACCCCGGCCTTCGACGCCCCCGAGACCGAGCAGCACCGCTACTTCCTCGGCATCGACGCCGAAGGCGTGCGCTACTTCGCCCTGCAGAAGGACACCCTGCCCGGGCGGATGGACGAGGCGGCCCGCCCGGCCGGACTGCGCGAGGTGGGCGGACTGCTCGCCCCGATCGAGGCCGGGCTGATGGTGCACGCCGTCGCGCTGGAGAACTGGCAGCGCATGCACCGCTTCTGCTCCCGGTGCGGCGAGCGCACCGTCATCGCGGCCGCGGGTCATATCCGCCGCTGCCCCGCCTGCGGCGCCGAGCACTACCCGCGCACCGACCCCGCCGTGATCATGCTCGTCACCGACGACGAGGACCGCGCCCTGCTCGGCCGCCAGGTGCACTGGCCCGAGGGCCGCTTCTCCACCCTCGCGGGCTTCGTGGAACCCGGCGAGTCCATCGAGCAGTCGGTGCGCCGCGAGGTCTTCGAGGAGGCCGGTGTCACCGTCGGCGACGTCTCCTACGTCGCCAGCCAGCCCTGGCCGTTCCCCTCCAGCCTCATGCTCGGCTTCATGGCGCAGGCCACCTCCTCCGACATCCAGGTCGACGGCGAGGAGATCCACGAGGCCCGCTGGTTCTCCCGCGAGGACCTGCGCGCCGCCTTCGAGTCCGGTGAGGTGCTGCCCGCGTACGGCATCTCGATCGCGGCCCGGCTGATCGAGCTGTGGTACGGCAAGCCGCTGCCGAAGCAGGGGGGCATCGCGGCGGTGCGGTAGCCGGTGCGGTGGGGCCCGATCGGGGCCGGTGGCCGGTGGCCGGGTCCGTTCGGGCCGGTTGTGGGCCGGCGGGCCGGCGGGGCCCGCTACGGCAGGTCGTGCGCGTACTCCACGTACAGCGGGCTGGCGATCACCACTCGGGCGGGACCGGGGGCGCCGCAGCCGCCGACGGGGGCGTAGGCGAGGTCGGCGGTGACCCGCGCGTATCCCCGCGTCCAGGCGGCGGTGGGCGCGGACGCGCGGCGGTCGAGCCAGCCGACGAGTTCGGCGGTGCCCTGGTGGAAGTGGTCCAGCCCGGACAGGTTCGTGGGCGGGGGGTCTGCCGGGAGGACCGGCAACTGCTGGTGGCCGAGGGTGTCGAGGGTGTCGTGGGCCTGGCCCCCTTCGCGCCTGAACCACGCCCGGCTCCTGGCGACCTCGCGGTAGGCGGGAGGCTGGGAGGAGATGCCGCCGCCGGACATCCTCGCAGTGCCGGTACTGCCGGTCGTGTACTCGGTGACGGTCGTCGCGGCGGGCGGCGGCTCCTGCCGTGGTGGCAGGGCCGCCAGCAGCAGGTGCTCGGCGGAACCGTGCATCAGCAGGCGGATCTTGCGGCCGGAGACGTCCATTGGGTCGTAGCCGTCGACCGGGTCGCCGGGGTCGAGGAAGACCACCATGTGGCCGAACGGGTCGTCCAGCAGCATGTGGTTGAGCGGGGCCTCGAAGTAGATCCACTGGCCCGGGCGGTGCTCGCCGTCGGTGTACCAGCGCGCGTGGCCCTCGATCTGCTCGGTCACCCGCCGCAGATGGTCGAGGCGCTCCCGCTCGTCGTCCGTGGCCGCAGGGGACACGTCCACGCCGACCAAGGGCGTGGAGACCTTCAGCGCCATCTTGAGACGGCCGCCGAAGCGGCGCCGAGCCAACGGGACGAACTGCCGTAACTTCGCGTCGGACAGGTAGATCAGTTCGCTCAGCATGAATTCAGGCTAGGCGAAGGTTTGACCTACCGTCAGGCACTAAAGAGACGAGGGCCGCGGTGTGGCGTCGGACCGCGCCCCGGTCGTCGCCAGGGCGCGGCCCTCGGTCCGCGGTGTGGACACCGTCACTTGGCGAGGACGTCCAGGACGTCCTTGGTGCTGCCCGTCTCGGCGATGCGCGGGAAGACCTTCGCCACGCTGTGCTCGTGCGTGGACAGGTCCGCGTCGGTCATGGCGTCGAACGGCAGCGTCACATGGAAGCCCTGCTCGTGTGCGTCCCGGGCCGTCGACTCCACGCCGCTGCCGGTGGCGATGCCGGTGACGACCACCTGCGTCACGTCCAGCGACCGCAGCCGGTCGGCCAGACCGGTGGAGGTGAAGGCGCTGCGCGCGTGCTTGGTCACGATGATGTCCTCGGGCTGCCGGTCCAGTTCCGGGATGAGGTCGGTCCAGCCCTCGGGGAGGGAGCGGGTGCCGCGGCCGACCCGGTCGGTCCGGCCCGACGGCGCCCCCGCCACGTTGACGAGGACGACCGGGAGACCGCGGTCGCGGAACGCCCGCAGCAGGTCCGCCGAGCGCTCGACGACGTCCGCGACGGGGTGCGCGAATGGCAGGGCGACGATGCCGGCCTGGAGGTCCACGACGATGAGGGCGGTCTTCGGGTCGAGGGTGGTGATGGGCATGCGAAGTCCTTCGGGGTGGCGGGGTGTTGGCGTGGTGGAGCGGTGACCGGTGGCGCGCCGGAGCGAAGGTGGGGCCGTGGCGGCGGTGCTGGCGGTGCTGGCGGCCGTGGCGAAGCGGTGAAGGCGGCGTGCCGGCGGTCGCGCCGGGTCAGGGCTGGTGAAGTTGGCCGCCATGCGGAGCGTCTTGGGCTCGTCGGGTGCCACGGCGACGAAGTAAAGCCGAGCGGTTCGCCTGCCGTGGTGCGGGCTACGCCTCGCACCACACCCTCCTGGATTCCCCGCATCCCCTACCGTCCCGCTTCCGCACCCTGTGAGTGCCCCGTGCGCGCCGGGCAGCGAGATCCGGTGAGCGGCCGGGTCGGTCCTGCCGCGTCAGTCCTGGTAGCCCTGGGCGGCGAGGATCTGGTCGATGCGGGTGCGGTGCGCGCCTTCCCACATGTCGAGGGTCTCGGCGGACTCCTTCGCCAGCTTCGCGCGGGCGCCGGCGAGCAGTTGGGCACTGCGGCCTCGTGGGGCGACCACGATGCCCTCCTCGTCGGCCACGACGATGTCGCCGGCGTTCACCTGGACACCGCCGCAGGTGACCTGGGCGTTGAGGGGCTCGACGGCGGCCTTGCCGCCCGGGATGGGGATCACGCCGCGGGCGAAGACGGGGAAGCGCATGTCGCGGATCTCGCCGAGGTCGCGGATCACGCCGTCGATCACGAAGGCCGCGATCCCGTTGCGCCGGGCGACCGCGCAGACGTTACCGCCGGCGACCGCGTAGTCCACGTCGCCGGCCTCGACGACGATGACGGATCCGGCCGGGGCCCGGTGGATCGCGGCGTGCAGCATGAGGTTGTCACCGGCCGGGCACCGTACGGTGAAGGCCGGACCGGCCACGCGCGGCATGGACGGCCACAACGGCCGGATGCCGATGTCCATGACCTGCTCGCGGCCGAGGAAGTCGGCGAGGGTCGTCGGCGGTACGTCCTGGAACCCGGCGGCGTCGTCCATGATCCCGACCGTAGCATCGGTGCCGGCCCGGGCTCGGGGCGATCCGTGCGGTTCCGGCCGGGGAGGTCAGGGGCATGGGCGAGCCCGGGCCGCGGACAGCCGAAGCCGGGCGCCTGGGACGGGCGCCTCGGCCGGGCGGCCGAAGCCGGGTAGCCAGACGCCCCCGGGCGCGGGGGCGCCCGGGGGTGTGCGTGCCGTAGGTCAGGCGCTGAGCGCCTGGGAGACCTGCGCGAGACTCGGGTTGGTCATCGTGGACTTCTTGCCGCTGGGCGCCACGACGAGAACGGTCGGCACCGTCTGGTTGCCGCCGTTCGCCTGCTCCACGAACTTCGCCGACTCCGGGTCCTGCTCGATGTTGATCTCGGTGTAGGCGATGCCCTCCCGGTCGAGCTGGCTCTTGAGCCGGCGGCAGTAGCCGCACCAGGTAGTGCTGTACATGGTCACGGTGCCGGACATGTGATGATCCGCTCCTCGTCCAGGGGTCCTCGGGCTCCTCGATCCGGCAACACCGGACGAGGTCTCGTCATTCTTCCGAACGTCCTGGGCCCCGCGCGCATTCCGCGCTGCCTCGGCGCTGCTCCGGTGCCGCGGACCGCCGCCTCGGCGCCGCGGACCGTACATCGGACGGGCAAGCCTGTGGATAACTTCGCCGGGGTGTCGCCGGAACCTGGCACAGTGGCGGTGTGACTGCGACAACCCACGACTCGCTCTTCCCCGCGATGCCCGACTCCGCGGACGCGGTGCTCGACGGACTCGACCCCGAGCAGCGCGCCGTCGCCACGGCACTGCACGGCCCGGTGTGCGTGCTGGCCGGCGCCGGCACCGGAAAGACCCGTGCGATCACCCACCGGATCGCGTACGGAGTGCGGTCGGGCATCCTCCAGCCCTCGACGGTGCTCGCCGTGACGTTCACCGCGCGCGCGGCGGGGGAGATGCGCGGGCGGCTGCGGCAGCTCGGCGCGGGCGGGGTGCAGGCACGGACGTTCCACTCCGCTGCCCTGCGGCAGTTGCAGTACTTCTGGCCGCGGGCCATCGGCGGCGAGATGCCGCGCATCATGGACCGCAAGGTGCAGCTCGTCGCGGAGGCGGGTGCCCGCTCGCGGATCAGGCTGGACCGCAGCGAGCTGCGGGACGTGACCGGCGAGATCGAGTGGTGCAAGGTCACCCAGACGGTGCCGGAGGAGTATCCGGCCGTCGCCGCCAAGAACTCGCGCGACGTGCCGCGCGACCCGGCCGAGGTCGCGCGGATCTACGCGACGTACGAGCAGTTGAAGCGCGACCGCGGCCTGATCGACTTCGAGGACGTGCTGCTGCTGACCGTCGGCGTCCTCCAGGACCGGCCGGACGTGGCGGACACCGTCCGCTCGCAGTACCAGCACTTCGTGGTGGACGAGTACCAGGACGTCAGCCCGCTCCAACAGCGTCTGCTGGAGCTGTGGCTCGGCGGCCGGGGGAATCTGTGCGTGGTCGGCGACGCCTCGCAGACGATCTACTCGTTCACCGGCGCCACCCCGGACTTCCTGCTCGGCTTCCGCAATCGCCACCCGGACGCCACCGTGGTCAAGCTCGTCCGGGACTACCGCTCCACCCCCCAGGTCGTCGGCCTGGCCAACGGCCTGCTCGGTCAGGCCCGCGGCCACGCCGCCGCCCATCGGCTCGAACTGATCTCGCAGCGCGAGCCGGGCCCCGACCCGGTGTACACGGAGTATCCGGACGAACCGGCCGAGGCCGAAGGCGCCGCCCGCCGGATCAAGGACCTGATCGACTCCGGGGTACGCCCCAGCGAGATCGCCGTGCTCTACCGGATCAACGCCCAGTCGGAGGTGTACGAACAGGCGCTCGCCGACGCCGGGGTGCCGTACCAACTGCGCGGCGCCGAGCGGTTCTTCGAGCGGCCCGAGGTGCGTGAGGCGGGCATGCTGCTGCGCGGCGCGGCGCGCGCGGCCGCCGACCCGGGCGAGGAGCGGGAGACGATCCCGCAGCAGGTGCGGGCGGTGCTCAGCTCGCGCGGCTGGGCCTCGGAGCCGCCCGCGGGCTCGGGCGCGGTGCGCGACCGCTGGGAGTCGCTGGCGGCGCTGGTGCGGCTGTCGGAGGACTTCACCGCGGCCCGGCCCACCGCGGAGCTGACCGACTTCGTCGCGGAGCTGGACGAGCGGGCCAACGCGCAGCACGCCCCGACGGTGGAGGGCGTCACCCTCGCCTCGCTGCACGCGGCGAAGGGCCTGGAGTGGGACGCGGTGTTCCTGGTCGGCCTGACCGAGGGCACCATGCCGATCACCCACGCCAAGACCGACGAGCAGGTCGAGGAGGAGCGCCGGCTGCTGTACGTCGGGGTGACCCGCGCCCGTCTGCACCTGTCGCTGTCGTGGGCGCTGTCGCGCTCGCCGGGCGGGCGCGGCGGCCGGCGGCCCTCCCGCTTCATGGACGGGCTGCGGCCGGGGTCCGCGCCGCGCGGCGCCCGGGGCGGGGCCGGCGGTCAGAGCGGCGTCGAGCGCGGCTCGGGCGGGCGCAGCAGGCGGCGCGGCCCGGTGCTGTGCCGGGTGTGCGGGCGGACCTTGTCCGAGGCGGGCGAGATCAAGCTGATGCGCTGCGAGGACTGCCCCTCCGACCTCGACGAGGCGCTGTACGACCGGTTGCGCGGCTGGCGGATGGAACAGGCCAAGGCCCTCGGCCAGCCTGCGTACTGCGTCTTCACCGACAAGACGCTGCTGGCCATCGCCGAGGTCAGGCCGTCCGACGAGCAGGGGCTCTCCGCGATTCCCGGCGTGGGCGCCCGGAAACTCGACAAGTTCGGTGCCGACGTGCTGGTGCTGTGCACCGGAGTTCCGCTGGACGAAGCCGAGGACAGCGCGGAATGCGACGTTCCGGATGAAGCGGCGGAAGGAGCCCTTCCGGTCGGCCCGGAGGAGGGCGCGGAACCTTCTTCGGAAGATGCCGAAAAATAGTTTGCGTATCCCGCGGGAATCCTCATAGCCTGCGTGAGCACGGTCGAGAACGGGTCTTCCAAGAGCCGCCAAGACTGTGATGTACTAGGCAAGTCCGGTCTACTGCCCTTACGAGACGCCGAGGGAGGCGAGCACAGTGAGCAGCAACATCATCATCACCAAAGTGACCGATCGTCCGGTCGCCGCCGTCTGCTCGCTCGACGTCTCCATGGTCTCGCTGCGCAGCACCGGCCTGTCCCTCGCCTCCGCTCTGCTTCCGGCCCTGCCGGTGCGTGAGCGTAGTGAGCGACCGACCGAGGCGCCCGCGGTAGCGGCGGCGAAGGCACAGGCGACCGCCTATGCCTTTACCTCTGCGGCTGCCGGCGCCGGTGCGACGAGTGCGAAGGCCGCTACGGGCGGTGCCAATGGTGTCAAGGGAGCCATTGTCGCCGGACTGGTGATCGGACAGCAGGAAAAGCAGACGCAGCACGGTATGTGGGCCTTCCGCGGGCCTGAACCCTGGAGTGATCCAACCTGACAGCGAGTCAGGTCGGCACCTTCAGGGCCGCGGAATCCCACACCGGGAACCGCGGCCCTTCTGTTTTCTCCACCCGGAGATCGCTGTCTTCGCAGACAGACACAACCGAAGACCGGCCCACCGGCCGGACCGACAGACGAGGAACGAACACCGTGCATTCCGCCCCGCACGACACGTCCGGACTTCAGCCCGACCCGACCAGGACGCCCACCGGCGACCTCACCGACCACCCTCCCCTCGGCTCCGCCGTCGGGGACCCCAGCGCAGACCCTCCGGAGAACACCTTGCTGCCCCTCACCGAGCTCGACGACGAGATCGAGCGACTCGGCGTGCCCGTCCCCTGCCGCACCTACGACCCCGAGGTCTTCTTCGCGGAGTCGCCGGCGGACGTCGAGTACGCCAAGTCCCTCTGCCAGACCTGCCCGGTCCGCGAGGCGTGCCTCGCCGGCGCCAAGGACCGCCGCGAGCCCTGGGGTGTCTGGGGCGGCGAGCTGTTCATCCAGGGCGTCGTGGTTCCTCGCAAGCGGCCGCGTGGCCGCCCGCGCAAGAACGCCGTCGCGGCATGAGCACTCGCGCCATGTTCCGCACCCGGCCCGGCACGATCGACCGGCCCTTGACGCATGACCCGAAGCACCGCAACTCCAAGAATCAGGCCCCGATGACAACTTTCCGCACCGAGCAGCCCGCTCGTACTCCCGCACATACTTCCGACGCCTTCGCGTCGACCCAGAACAGGAACCTTGAGATGCAACTCATGCCAGAAGCCCTGGCCCGTGCGCATATGCAACAGCGACTGCGCGAGGCCGAGCACCAACGAAGGTCGCAGCGCCTGCTCACTGCCCGCCGGCTCCAGCGCCGTGCCGAGCGCGCCTCGATGCGCGCCCGCCGCGCGCTGGCCATGGCGGTCATGCAGTAGCCGGCGCACACGCGACAGCCCTCGCGCGGTAGCCGTGATGCAGTAACGGCACATCGGCAACCTCGAAGCAACGCTGACCACGTACGATCCCGCGGGACCGGTCCGACCAGGACCGGTCCCGCAGGTGCGTTACCGCGACAAAACCGGCGCGCTCGGAGGTATCGTCGCCCAGTGGATCAGAAACCCTCTCAGGCCACGACGACGGGCACGCCGTCCAGCACACCCCGCACATCCAGCACACCCCGCTCGACCAGCTCGTCCAGCACCACGAGCGCGCCCGCCGCGCCGGCCTTCACACCGTCCGGCACGAAATGCGGCCGCTGCGGCACCACAGCCGAGGGTCATCCGCTGACCTGGACCTGCTCCGTCGAGAACGGGCGCCGCGGCTACTTCTGCGACACCTGCGCCCGCAAACACCTGCGCAGCATCGAAGGGCGCCTCGACTCCGCCTTGTGGTAGCTCACGCCGACGCCGCGGGGCCCTCCGGGGCGAAGCCCGGCAGCCACTCCCGTAGCTCCGCGCGCAACCGCACCTCGGCGCCGAGTTGGCACAGCACCCCGACCGTGCTCAGTGTCACCCGGTGGATCAACAGATACGACGGCGGCAGGTTCAACTGCTTGCCCAACTGATGCGCCGGCGAACGAGGATCGGCGATCCGGGCGGCCTGCGCCCGCATCCACGCCCGGTCGAAGCGGAACTCCTCCCGCCCGGCCGGCTCGATGATCGGCCGCAGATAGTCCAGCACCGCTTCCGCGTCGAGGTTGATCGTCGGCTTGACGAATCCCTCCTCCCGCAACATGCGGTACACCTCCTCCGCGTCGTCGGCCAGCGCCAGCCGCAGTGCCGTGCCGATCGGCAGCGGCAGCCCCTCCGGCAGCCGGTCCACCGTGCCGAAGTCCAGCACCCCCAGCCGCCAGCCCTCGGCCGGGCCGTCGTCGGTGAGCAGGCGGAAGTTGCCCGGGTGCGGATCGGCGTGCAGCAGCCCGGTCCTGGCCGGGCCGGCGAACAGGAAGTGCGCCAGCAACTGCCCCGCCCGGTCCCGCATCTCCTGGCTGCCGCCGGAGATCACCTCCGACAGCGGCACCCCGTCCATCCACTCGGTGACCAGCACCTGGTCCGCCTGGTGCACCACATCCGGCACCTCGACGTCAAGGTCCCCGGCGAACTCCTCCGCGTGCGCGTGCTGGGCCGTCGCCTCCAGTTCGTAGTCGAGCTCCTCCGCGACCCGCGCCCGCAACTCCGCCAGCAGCGGCTTCACGTCCATCCCGGGCACCAGCGGGCCGAACAGCCGTGCCACCCGGCCCAGTTGCGAGAGGTCGGACAGCAGCGCGTCCCCGGCCCCCGGGTACTGGACCTTCACCGCGACCTGGCGGCCGTCGCTCCACACCGCCCGGTGCACCTGCCCGATCGACGCGGCCGCGGCCGGGGTGTCCTCGAACGACGTGAACATCGAGCGCCAGTCCTTGCCGAGCTGCTCGGCCAGCACCCGGTGCACGGTGCGAGCCGGCATCGGCGGGGCGGCCTCCTGGAGCTTGGTGAGCGCCGCGCGGTACGGCCCGGCGACGTCCTCCGGCAGCGCCGACTCGAACACCGACAGGGCCTGCCCGAACTTCATCGCGCCGCCCTTCAGCTCCCCGAGCACCTTGAAGAGCTGCTCCGCGGTGCGCTCCTGCAACTCGCTCGCGACCTCGTCGGCCGGCCGACCGCCCAGCCGCTTGCCCAGCCCGAGCGTGGCCCGCCCGGCGAAACCCAGAGGAAGCGCGGCCAGCTTCGCGGTGCGAGTCACCGCCTTGCGCGGAAGATCAGACATGCGCCCCCTCATTTCCCGTCGGTCACATGGCCATTGTGCCCCCC
>NZ_JACEGK010000224.1:0-12072 GCF_056859195.1 Streptomyces sp. NH27 | reverse complement strand
CCCTTGCGCGGGGTGCGGCCCGTCCGGGTTTCCGGGCCCGGGTCAGACGGCGATGGCGACCTCGGACGCGGCGCCCTGCTGGGCCACCACCGTGCGGTCGACCGTGGCGCCCGGCACGAGTGCGCGCAGGGTCCAGGTGCCGGGGGCGGCGAAGAAGCGGAACTGCCCGGTGGCCGAGGTCGGCACCTCCGCCGTGAACTCGCCGCCGCCGTCCAGCAACCGCACGTAGCCGCTGACCGGCTCGCCGTCGCGGGTCACGGACCCCTGGATGATCGTCTCTTTCGCCACGTCAACTCCTGCCAGGTCCGGGCCGCCGGCCTTCGCTCCACACATAAGGTTCAGTCCTCGCCTCGTCTTGGTCGGGTCAGTTCGAGCCGAGCTCGATCGGCACGCCGACGAGGGACCCGTATTCGGTCCACGAGCCGTCGTAGTTCTTGACGTTGTCCACGCCGAGCAGCTCGTGCAGCACGAACCAGGTGAGCGCGGAGCGCTCGCCGATCCGGCAGTAGGCGATGGTGTCCTTGGCGAGGTCGACCTGCTCCTCGGCGTAGAGCGCCTTCAGCTCGTCGTCCGACTTGAAGGTGCCGTCGTCGTTGGCGTTCTTCGACCACGGGATGTTGCGGGCGCTCGGCACGTGGCCGGGGCGCTGCGACTGCTCCTGCGGCAGGTGCGCGGGGGCGAGCAGCTTCCCGGAGAACTCGTCGGGCGAGCGCACGTCGACCAGGTTCTGCGCGCCGATCGCGGCCACCACGTCGTCACGGTAGGCGCGGATCGAGGTGTCCTGGGCCTTGGCCCGGTACGTGGTCGCGGCGCGCTCGGGCACCTCCTCGACCAGCTCGCGGGCGTCCAGCTCCCACTTCTTGCGGCCGCCGTCGAGCAGCTGCACCGCGTCGTGGCCGTAGAGCTTGAAGTACCAGTACGCGTAGGACGCGAACCAGTTGTTGTTCCCGCCGTACAGCACGACGGTGTCGTCGTTGGCGATGCCCTTGGCCGACAGCAGCGCCTCGAAGCCGGCCTGGTCGACGAAGTCGCGGCGGACCGGGTCCTGGAGGTCGGACTTCCAGTCGATGCGGACCGCGTTCTTGATGTGGTTCTTCTCGTAGGCAGAGGTGTCCTCGTCCACCTCGACGAGGACCACCTTGGGGTCGTCGATGTGGGCCTCGACCCAGTCGGCGTCCACCAGGACGTCACTGCGGCTCATGCTGATCTCCTCCGGGGCAGTACGGAATGTGTGGTGGCGCGGTCACTTGCGTCGAAGGGCGCGGGCGCGTCGGGGCTGCCTTACGGCAGGTGGGAGGGCGGGCGGGCCGGCCGCATGGGGCCGTGGAGCCGCTGTACTGCGGCGGGACGGACGCCCTTCAGGAAAGTCGACAGAGCATGGCGGCCACGCGGCACAGGTCCACTGCCCGCCGCTTCGTGAGGTCCGCCTGTCGCTTCATGAGTCCCGATCGTAGGGAAATAAACCGCGAAGTGTCACCGGTGTATCGGATGGCGAGACGAGATTGTCCATATAACAAGACGTGTTGCGGGCGCCATACGCAGAACACCCCTCGCGCACGCGTTCGAGCGGTTCGCGAGGGGTGCACAGGCGGCCGATTCCGCCGGGCTGAGACGCCGGTGTCTCAGCCCGCGAGAACCACGCCCCGCCCGCTGAACTTGATCGTGATGCCGTCCGGGCCGGTGGTGACCGAGGTCAGGCCCAGCCCCGCGGGCAGGTGGGTGAGCTCCGGGGTGAAGTCGATCTGGTTGCGGAGCTTGGTCTCCAGCCCGAGCGCGGTGAACTCCTTCGGCAGCCCCTCGGCGTGCAGCTGGATCGTGTTGGGAGCGGCCCCGGACTTCGGGTCCACGACACTGAGCTTGCTGAGCACGCTGAGGTGGGTGCCGAGGTAGGAGCCGGTGATCCGCACGGTGTCCGTGGCGCCGCCGCCCGGGTAGGAGACGGTGATCCCGTCCGGCGCGGCCTTCGTCAGCTCCTCGTAGCTGATCTTCGCCTCGCCGGTGGCGCGGTCGGCCTTGGCCTGGCTGTAGCCGGCTGAGAGCTTCACGTCGTACAGGTCGGCGTGGAAGTCCTCGACCTGGACGGTCTGGCCGCCGCTGGCCGCCGCGACACCGTCGGCGTTGATCGTCACGTGGTGCAGCTTGCCGGAGAGGGCCTGGGTGAGGAACGGGAAGCCCTTGATCCCCACCTTCGGCTTGTCGGTCAGGCCCTCCGACGTCTGGGCCTGCCCGGCGGCCTTGTTCTGGGCGACGTACACCGCGATCCGGTCCAGCCCGACGAAGATGGCGCCCAGGACCAGGACCACGATCAGAGTTATTCGCGCCGCGCGCATGGGTTTCTCCCCCGGCTGTTGACCGTTCTACCGTTCGACTCGTTCGCAACGCCTGACGGGCGGCGGGGCCCGAACGGTTCCCGCCGGGCCGATCATTTATCTCACGGTGCCGATCAGGTCAGTGCCACGCCCAGCGCGTAGACGACCGGGGCGGCCGCGGTCAGCGGCAGCGCGACGCCCGCGGTGAAGTGCACGAAACGGGACGGCCAGTCGTAGCTGGCCACCCGCAGGCCGATCAGCGCGCAGCCGCCGGCCGCGGCGGCGAGCAGCACCGAGTGGCCCGTGCCGAAGCCGGTGGCCGGGCCGGTGAGCGCCCCGGTGGCGGCGGCGACGGCGAGCGAGGCGACCAGCGAGACCGGCTCCCCGCCCGGCAGCCGCACCGCGCGCACCAGCGTCGCGGCGGCCACCGCGACCGCCCCGACCACGACCGGGTCGGAGCCCGCGTGCGAGGTGGCGGTGAGGAGGTAGCCGCCCGCGACCACGGTGAGCAGCGTCGAGGCGGAGGTCGCGGTGAGCGACGAGAGGCGTTCGTCGGCCGAGCCGTGGTGGCGCAGTTGGAGCACCAGTACGAGCAGCAGCCACACCCCGAGGGTGCCGAGCAGCGCTACCGGGCCGTGGCCGCCGCTGACGTACGAACCCGGGGTCGGCCTTGCGCGGACGAACCTTGACCGGCCACGAGCACCTGCCACGACCGGCCCGCGGCGCACAACGCGGGCCCCGACGAGCGGGTTCGGCAGGCGACTTCGGCAGTAACATCGCAGGAGCGGGACGGACCGCCGTGGGAGCGGCGATCGGGGTGCGGAGCAGGGACCGCGCGCCCGCCGACCGGCTGTCCCGTCAGGAAACGGAGGGCTGCGATGACTCCCCCGGCCTCCCCCGCCGAGCCGGCCGAGCCGGTCCGCCGGGTCGAGTTGACCCCCGCCGCCGAGCAACTGCTCGGACAACTCGCCGACCGGCACGGCCCGCTGATGTTCCACCAGTCCGGCGGCTGCTGCGACGGCAGTTCCCCGATGTGCTATCTGCGCGGCGAGTTCCGGGTCGGCGCCGTGGACGTGCTGCTCGGCAAGGTGGCGGGCGACACCCCGTTCTGGATGAGCGCGAGCCAGTTCGCCTACTGGCGCCACACCCACCTCACGGTCGACGTGGTCAAGGGCCGTGGCAGCGGCTTCTCGCTGGAGGCCCCGGAGGGTGTCCGCTTCCTGCTGCGCTCACGCCTGCTCACCGACGACGAACTCACCCTGCTCGCCGCCGAGCCCTCCCTTCGCACCGGCGCGGACGCCACCACGTCGTAGTCCGCACCGTTCTGACCGTACGAAACTCGTCAACACGTCCGGCTCCCACACCTCTACGGCGACCTGGATCCGCCCACCGCGGTCCGCGCCTCCGCCCGAGCCGTATGCCTGGCGCACCGGGCGCAATACGCCCGTCGCACCATAGAATCAACGGCCATGGTTTCTCTCTACCCCCCGACCAGTCCCTACGACCACGGCCTTCTCGACACCGGGGACGGCAACCGCATCTACTACGAGCAGCTCGGCAACCCTGACGGCAAGCCCGCTCTCATCGCCCACGGCGGCCCCGGGGCGGGCGCGATGCGGCGGCCGACCCGGGCCTGGGACCCGGAACGCTACCGCGTCATCCGCTTCGACCAGCGCAACTGCGGTCGCAGCACCCCGCACGCCAGCGACCCCGCTGCGGACATGAGCCTGAACACCACGCAGCACCTCATCGACGACATGGAGCGGCTGCGCGAACACCTCGGCATCGAGAGGTGGTTACTGAACGGCGCCTCCTGGGGCGCGACACTCATCCTGGCCTACGCCCAGCAGCATCCCGACCGGGTCAGCGAGATGGTCATCCCCGCGGTGACCATGACCCGCCGCACCGAGATCGACTGGCTCTACCGGGGCGCCGGGCGGTTCCGCCCCGAGGCATGGGACCGGTTCCGCGAAGGTGTCCCCGAGGACGAGCGTAGCGGCGACCTGACGGCGGCCTACGCGCGGCTGATGGAGAACCCCGACCGGGCGGTCCGGGAGAAGGCCGCCGCCGGCTGGCTCGCCTGGGAGGACGCGATCGTCTCCGACGAGCCCAACGGCACGCCCGGCATGTACAGCAACCGGGAGATCGACGAGCAGATCGCGTTCGTCCGTATCTGCGCCCACTTCTTCAGCCACGACGCGTGGCTGGAGGAGGACCAACTCCTGCGCAACGCCCACAAGCTGGCCGGCATCCCGGCGGTGCTCGTACACGGCCGGCACGACGCGGGCAGCCCGGTGCAGACCGCGTGGGAACTGGCGAAGGTCTGGCCGGACGCACGGCTGCACATCATCGAGGACTCCGGGCACGCCGGCAGCGACGCCCTGGGAGAGACGGTCCGCACGGCCATCGAGGAGTTCAAGCACCGGTGATCCCCTGAAGCTGGACGGCCTCGAACGCGACCTTCCGGCTCCGCGCCGCGCAGCCGGCGGCCCCGGCCGTCAGCCCCGCCCGTCACCACCCGGTCCGAGCCGATGCCTCGGACCGGGCCGCTCCCATCTGACCCGGGGACGGCCGCCCGGGTGGCGCGTGTACGAAGGTGCTTGTCAGAGGCGCGGGGTACGGTCGGCCCATGGCAGCCGGCATCGATCTGACGCTTGATTGCGCGGACGCACAACTCCTCGCCGCTTTCTGGAAGACGGCCCTCGGGTACGTCGACGAGCCGCCGCCGGCCCCGTTCAGAACACGCGCGGAGTGGTTCGCACAGTTCGACCCGCCGGCCGACGACTCCGTGGACGACGCCGCGTGGCTCTGCGATCCCGACGGCGTCGGGCCCCGCCTGAGCATCCTCAAGGTCCCCGAGCCCAAGACGGCGAAGAACCGGCTGCACCTCGACATCCGCGTGCCGGGACACGGCGGTCCCGACCAGCGATGGGCACGGATCGTCGCGGAGACCGAACGCCTGGTGCGGGCAGGTGGGATCGTCCTCGCCGAGTTCGCAGGGCATCACGTGACGATGGCCGACCCGGAGGGCAACGAGTTCTGCGTCGCCGCGGCAGCCACCGCATCGGCACCGCTCGGGCGCGCAGGTCGTTGACCTCGCGGCTGCGGTAACACCGTTCACGCCCAGGTGAGTTCCGGCCCGTCCCTGTGCTCGATCCGAGTGAGCCGACGGGCCGGTCCGCGCAAACAGGTTGGCCGCCGCGCCGAAGTCGGCATACGGTGCCGGGCGTGGACCGATCAGCTCCGGAACCGATGACCAGCACACCGACTTCCCACTCCCCCGGGCCGATCGGCGCCGACGACGTGGCACTGGCCGTACGGCTGTCGGTGCGCGCGCTGTCGTACGCGCCCGAGGACGGCTGGGACCGGCCGGCCGGCGGCCTCGACTGGTCGTGCTGGGAGACGACCGAGCACCTGGCGGACGACCTGTTCGCGTACGCCCTCCAGATCGGCCCGGCGGTGCCGCCGTTGACCACGCATGTGCCCGTCTCCTGGCGGCGGGAGCGGCCGGGCGGGCCGTCGAGCACCATCTTCGTGGCGCGCGAGGAGGGCCGGGACGGGCTGCTCCAGGCACTGGAGGCGTGCGGCGCGCTGCTGGTGGCGATGGTGCGCACCAGCTCGCCGCAGGTCCGCGCACACCACGTCTTCGGGGTCTCCGATCCCGAGGGGTTCGGGGCGATGGGCGTGGTGGAGACGCTGGTGCACACCCATGACGTCACCACCGGGTTCGGCCTGCCCTGGCAGCCGCCGGACCACCTGTGCGCGCGGGTGCTGCACCGGCTCTTCCCCGACGCCCCGACGGACGTCGCACCGTGGCCGGCCCTGCTGTGGTCGACCGGCCGGGCCGAACTGCCGGGCCGGCCACGACTGGAGAAGTGGCGCTGGCACGGGGAGCCGCGCGGCTGAACCGCGCCGCGCGGCCGGCCGTGCACCCGCACCGCATCGGCCGCACCGGCATCGTATGGCTGCACCGACATTTCGGACCTGGGGTTCTGCGCGTCGCCCATACCTGGCGGGCGGGAGGCGGGTGCGTGCCGTGGGGGCGCGCCGGGTGGACGCCGGCCCGTGGCCGCCGGCCGGGTCACCCCGGCAAGGCACTCGCGGCGCCCGGGTCGAGCAGCGCGGCGAGCGCGTCCCCGGTCTCCGCCAGCCGTGCGGGCATCTCGCCGAGCGCGAAGTCGAGTTGCGCCGGCGCGTCGGCAGCGGCGACCTCGTCCCAGGTCAGCGGCGCGGAGACGGTGGGCCGGGCGCGGGCGCGCACCGTGTACGGGACGGCGGTGGTCTTGCTCGCCGAGTTCTGTGACCAGTCGATGAAGACCCGGCCGGTGCGGTCCGCCTTGGCCATCCGTGACACCACGCGGTCCGGGTGGGCCGCCTCCAACTCGCGGGCGATCGTCCGGGCGTACGCGCGCGCCTGGTCGGGGGTGGCGCCGTTCAGCGCGGCCAGCAGGTGCAGCCCCTTGGAGCCGCTGGTCTTGGCCCAGGCCGCGATGCCGTCGGCGGCGAGCCGCTCGCGCAGGTCGAGGGCGACCCGGCAGCAGTCGACCACCGTGCGGTCCGGGCCCGGGTCGAGGTCGAGCACCAGCCGGTCGGCGGTGTCGGGGTCGGCGGCGCGCCACTGCGGGGTGTGGATCTCCACGCAGGCGAGGTTGCCTGCCCAGACGAGGGTGGCGAGGTCGTTCACCTCGACCTGGTCCATCAGCTCGCCGCCGCTGCGCACCCGCTCGGTGGTCTTCACCCACTCGGGCGTACCGGCGGGTGGGCGTTTCTGGAAGAAGCGCTGGCCGTCCACGCCGTCGGGGGTGCGGACGAAACTGGCCAGCCGGCCGCTGGTGTGCGGAAGCAGGACGTCGGCGACGGTGGCGTAGTACTCCAGCAGCTCCGCCTTGGTGGTGCCGGTCTCCGGCCAGAGCACGCGGTCGAGGTGGCTGAGCTTGAGCCGGCGGCCCTCGACCTCGGTGATCGGCATATCATAAAGGTCCCATAGCCTGACAAAAAGGACACGCTATGCGCAGCGTCTGGTCGGGGAACCTGGCCTTCGGCCTGGTTTCGATACCGGTGAAGCTCGGCTCCGCCGTCTCCAGCCACAAGGTCAGCTTCCGGCAGATCCACCTGGCCGACCAGGGCCGGGTCCGCTATCAGAAGACCTGCGAGCTCGACGAGGAGGTACTGACCGCCTCGGACATCGGCCGCGCCTACGAGACCCCGGACGACCAGCTCGTCCAGGTCACCGACTCCGACCTCCAGTCGCTGCCGCTGCCCACCGCGAAGACCATCGAGGTCAGCGGCTTCGTGGACCTGGCCTCGGTGGACTCGATGCAGCTCGACACCCCGTACTTCCTCGCCCCGTCCTCGGCGGGCGCGAACAAGCCGTACGTCCTGATGCGCGAGGCGCTGGAGCGGTCGGGGAAGGCGGCGGTCGGCAAGTTCGCGATGCGCAACTCCGAGCACCTGGCGCTGATCATGCCGCGCGACGACGTCCTGCTGCTGCAAACGCTGCGCTGGCCGGACGAGTTGAACAACCCCGCGGAGGCGGCGCCGAAGGGCAGCGTCAAGATCAGCGACTCCGAACTGAAGCTCGCCGACACCCTCATCGAGGCGCTCGGCGAAGCCGACCTGACCGCGTACCACGACGAGTACGCGCAGGCGGTGGAGGCGCTGGTGACCGCGAAGCTGGAGGGCGCGGAGCCGCCGACGGTGAGCGAGGAGGCCGGCGGCGGGAACGTCGTGGACCTGATGGCGGCACTGCGGGCGTCCGTGGAGCAGGCGAAGCCGTCGGGCGAGCGGTCCGGTGGGAGCTCGGGCGGACGCTCGGGCGGCGGCGCGAGGAAGACCGCGGCGGGCAAGCGGGCGGGCGCGAAGAAGACCGCGGCAAAGGCGGGCTCGGCCAAGTCGAGTACGGCCAGGGCGAGTACGGCCAAGGCCGGCGGGACCAAGGCGGGCGGAGCCAAGGCGGGCGCCGCGAAGAAGACGGCGGCGCGGAAGACGGCGCCGTCCGGGCGGAAGGCGAGCTGAGCGGCCCACCATCGCCACCTCCCGAGATAATGAAAGCCAACCACCATTTGATGTGACGCAGCTTTTTGAGAGTGTACTGTCTTTATATGGTCCACTCCCAAAAAGCTGCCGTGCCGATGCCAGCGGACACCGCACCACCCGCTTCGTCCGCTCAGCCCGCTTCGTCCGCTCAGCCCGCTTCGTCCGCTCAGCCCGCTTCGTCCGCTCAGCCCGCTTCGTCCGCTCAGCCCGCTTCGATGCCTCCGCCCCCGCCGCCTCCGCTCGCGGACTCGCCACGCCGCTGGCTGGCCCTCGCCGCACTGACGCTGAGCGTGCTGATCATCGGGCTCGACGGCACCGTCATCAACGTCGCGCTGCCCACGCTCTCCGGTGAACTCGGCGCCAGCAGCGCCCAGTTGCAGTGGATCGGCGGCGGCTACCTGCTGGCGCTGTCGGTGGTGATGCTGCCGGTCGGGCTGCTCGGCGACCGGTACGGGCACAAGCGCCTGCTGATCGGCGGCATCACACTCTTCGGCCTCGCCTCGCTCGTCGGCACCAGGGCCGGCTCGCCGGACGAACTGATCGCGGTGCGTACCGTGCTCGGCGCCGGCGCCGCGATGATCATGCCGCTGTCGATGGCGATCCTGCCGCGGATCTTCTCCCGGCAGGAGCTGCCCAAGGCGATCGCCACCTGGACCGCGGCCACCGCGCTCGGCATGCCGATCGGCCCGCTGGTCGGCGGCTGGCTGCTCAACCACTTCTGGTGGGGCTCGGTATTCGTCTTCAACGTCCCGGTCGCCGCGATCGCGCTGCTCGCCGCGGTCTGGCTGCTGCCCGGCGACCACGGCCGCACGCCGACGGCCGCCGCCCCCTTCGACATCACCGGCACCGTACTCAGCGTGGTCGGCATCACCGCCCTGGTGTACGGCACGATCCTGGTGCCGGACGACGGCTGGGACAGCCCGAAGGTGCTCGCCGGGATCGTCGGCGGCGCCGCGGTGCTGGCCGCCTTCCTGATACGGCAGCGGCGCACCGCGCACCCCCTGGTCGACCTGGGCCTCTTCACCGACCGGGCGTTCCGCTGGGGCACTCTGCTCGCGGTGTTCGTGAACTTCGCGGTGATGGGCATCCTCTTCGTGGTGCCGCAGTACCTCCAGTCCGTGCTCGGGCACGACGCGTTCGGCACCGGCCTGCGCATCCTGCCGCTGATCGCCGGGCTGATGGTCGCCGCCACCCTCAGCGAGCCGATCGCGAAGAGGTTCGGGCCGCGCCTGGTGATCCCGGCCGGGCTGCTGCTGCTCGCCGCGGGGGCCCTGCTCGGCGCGACCACCGCGGCGGGCGACGGTTACGGCTTCGCCGCCGTGTGGCTGACACTGATCGGCTTCGGATTCGGCAGCGCGATGGTGCCCGCGACCAATCTGGTGATGGGCTCGCTGCCCGCGGAGCGCTCGGGCCAGGGCACCAGCCTGCTGGAAACCGTCCAGCAGGTCGGGGGCGTGCTCGGGGTGGCCGCGCTCGGCAGCGTGCTCAGCGCCGGCTACCTCGGCCGGCTCGC
The DNA here is from genome assembly GCF_056859195.1 of Streptomyces sp. NH27. Lineage (NCBI taxonomy): Bacteria > Bacillati > Actinomycetota > Actinomycetes > Kitasatosporales > Streptomycetaceae > Streptomyces > Streptomyces sp. NH27. Next base: position 2,214 of record NZ_JACEGK010000224.1, on the reverse strand, counting down.
CGTCCACCGGTTGGATGCCTCGTCCGCCCATACCGCGCGGGACTCGGTCACCGGCGCCGACGCGGTCGCCGGCCGGCTGCACGACCCCGGCCTGCTCGCCTCCGCGCACGCCGCCTTCGTCCACGGCATGGACCTGGTGCTGCTCACCTGCGGCGGGTGCGCGGCACTGGCGGGCGTACTCGGGCTGCTCCTGCTCCCCGCGTCCGCGCCGGCTGCCGGTTCCCCCGCCGCACCCGCGCGAGAGGCCCGGCCCTCGGCCGACACGGCGGACGGGGTGGCCGCCGACGGCGCGCGACCCGGAGAATCGGTGGCATGAGCACTGAGGAGACCCCGGCCGTGGCGGCACCGAGCCTGCGGGAGCGCAAGAAACAGCGCACCCGGGAGGCGATCAGGCGGGAGGCGTACCGGCTCTTCGCCGAGCAGGGGTACGAAGCCACCACCGTGGACCAGATCGCCGAGGCGGCCGAGGTCTCCCCGAGCACGTTCTTCCGCTACTACCCGACCAAGGAGGACGTGGTCCTCGTCGACGACTACGACTCCGTGCTCGCGAACGCGCTGCTGGCCCGGCCGGCCGGTGAGCCGATCATGGAGTCGCTGCTGGCCGCACTCGCGGACTCCTTCGGCCCGGTCATCAAGTCGGACCTGGACGAACTGCTGCTGCGCACCCGGCTCGGCTTCAACGACCCGGCGATCAGGGCCCGTTCGTGGGACGAGTTGCAGCGCAGCCAGGACCGCCTGGCCGAGGTGATCATGGCCCGCACCGGCCGTGGCCCCGACGACCTCGAAGTGCACGCCGCCGCCGCCGCGATCATGGCGGTGTCCACGGCAGTCGTCCGCTACTGGGTCGAACGCGACGGCACCCCCGACCTCCCCGCCCTCTCCGAGGCCCCCGTCCGCATGCTCGCCCAGGGCCTGCGGCTGTAGGCGGCGCGACCGGACGGAGGCGGCACCGGGCGGGACCGGGAGGAGGGCGGCAGGCCACCCGCGGCGCGGGCACCTTCTCCGGCGCCGGGGCGAGCCTGCGGGGCCTGATCTGCGCCACCACCAAGAAGGACGACGACGGCCTGGCCGAGCCGCTGTCGGATGCCATCAATCACCTCGTCAAGAACGGCCCGTACGCGCAGTGGCCGGCCACGTGGAACCTCCGCGACGAGGCGGTGCCGAGCGCGCAGACCAACCCGCCCGGCCTGCCGGTGAGCAAGTCCTGACCTCGCCGCGACCCCGTCCGCCCCGACCTGACCCCGCCCGGCGGGATTTTCCGCGGGCCGGGTCGGCGTTGTCACACACGAGCACCCGCAGGCGCCCACCGGCGTCGAACGCACCGGAAACCGAACGGAGAGTAGCGGCGACCATGTCGACCAGCCCTCGGACCACGCCACCGCCGTCGTACGAATCCCTCCCACCGGACCCGGCGGAGACGACCGGCGGGCACGTCCTGGACAACGCCACCTGGGCCTCGATGAGCGGCGCGCACCGGCATCTGGTCGAGTTCGTCGGCCGGGCTGGCCGCTACCGCCACGACGTGTCGCCGTTCGTCGCGGTCGCCGACACGGCCGACCCGCGTGCGTGGGCCGACCTGGCCGAGCTCGTCGGGCCCGGCAACTCCTTCACCGTCGCCGGGGTCGCCGAGCTGCCCGAGGGGTGGACCGGCGGTGACGCGATCCCGGGCGTGCAGCTCGTGGCGACCACGCTGCGCGGCGAGCCGGACCCGGAGGCGGTGCCGCTCGGCCCCGCGGACGTCCCGGAGATACTGGACCTGGTCGCGCGGACCCGGCCCGGGCCGTTCCTGCCGGGCACCGTCGAGATGGGCGCGTATGTCGGCGTCCGCCGCGAGGGAGCGCTGGTGGCGATGGCCGGGGAGCGGCTGCGCCCGCCGGGCTGGACCGAGATCAGCGCGGTGTGCACCGACCCGGCGTATCGCGGCCAGGGCCTGGCGACCCGGCTGATCCGCCATGTCGCCGCCGGTATCGGCGCGCGCGGCGACACGCCGTTCCTGCACGCCGCCGCGGCGAACACTTCAGCGGTCAAGCTGTACGAGTCCATCGGTTTCACGCTTCGCCGCACCACCGTCTTCCGCCTGGTCCGGGTGCCGGACCAGGCCGCGGACCGCACCACCGCCCGCACCAGCACCAGCACCTGACACGCCCGCCACAGCCACCGCCCCCGGGCAGGAAGCCGCACCCGGGTCCGCAGCCGGACCCCCTTCCCACCCCC
>NZ_JACEGK010000223.1:0-12090 GCF_056859195.1 Streptomyces sp. NH27 | reverse complement strand
CCCGTCACCTCGCGACGCGCCGTGCCGGAGTCTTCGGCCAGGTCCGTGCGCGGCAGTCCGCCAGGTCCGTGCGCGGTCGCCCGTTCGGCCACGCCGCGCGCCCGCCGGTCCCGTCACGTCGCGGGGCTGCCCGCCCTCGCCGACCTGCCCGTCCTCCCTGTCCCGCCCGCCACCCGTGCGCGGGACACGTGGTCCCTACCGGTAGTGTGGGATGCCGTGCCAGGGGATGTCGCCGCAGGAATAGCCGCACCGGTCGCGCTCACGGAGCGTGACCCGCATCTGGATGCCGGGCGCCTACTGGCCGAACTGGTACCGCCGCCGAGATTCGACGCCGTCCGCTTCTCGACCTACGTCCCGGACCCGGCACAGCCCAGCCAGGCCCGTGCGGTGCGCGCGCTGGAGGAGTTCGCGGCAGGGCTCGGCGGGCCGGCCCCGGGAGCCGCCCGGCGCAAGTGGTTCCGCGGCAAGGCGCCCGAGCGGCCGAGCACCCCGGGCGGGATCTACCTGGACGGCGGCTACGGCGTCGGCAAGACCCATCTGCTCGCGTCGCTGTGGCACGCCACCGACGCACCGCCCGAGCAGAAGGTGTTCGGCACGTTCGTGGAGCTGACCAACCTCGTGGGCGCGCTCGGGTTCCGCCCGGCCGTCGACGCGCTCAGCTCCCACCGGCTGGTCTGCATCGACGAGTTCGAGCTGGACGACCCGGGCGACACCGTCCTGGTCTCCACGCTGCTCGCCCGGCTCTCCGCGGCCGGGGTGCGGCTCGCCGCGACCTCCAACACGCTGCCCGGCAGGCTCGGCGAGGGCCGGTTCGCCGCGGCCGACTTCATGCGGGAGATCCAGGGGCTGTCCGCGCGGTTCACGTCGCTGCGGATCGACGGGGACGACTACCGGCACCGGGGGCTGCCGCAGGCCCCCGCCCCGTACACCGACGAGCAGGTCACCGCGGCGGCCGCCCGTACACCGCGCGCGGCGCTCGACGACTTCGAGCCGCTCACCGCCCACCTCGCACAGGTGCACCCCAGCAGGTACGGGGCCCTCGTCGACGGTGTCGACGCGGTGTTCCTGCGCGGGGTGCGGCAGGTCACCGACCAGGCCGCCGCGCTTCGCCTGGTGGTGCTCGCCGACCGGCTCTACGACCGTGAAGTGCCCGTGATGGCCTCCGGGGCGCCCTTCGACCAGCTCTTCTCCGCGGAGATGCTCGGCGGGGGATACCGGAAGAAGTACTTCCGGGCCGTGTCCCGCCTCACCTCCCTCGCCCGCGAATCCTCCCGGCTCGCCTGACCCCCTGGGGCGGGTGGTTCTGTCGACCCCGGGACCACCTGCCGGTGGGGGGTTCTCGCGCCGTTCCTCCCGCCCATCGGCTACGCGCCGTTACGGTTCCGGTCTCCTTCCCGGCCACAGGCCGGTGGCCTGCTGTGCGCGCAGTTCCCCGCGCCCCTGGGCCTTGAGTTTGTGCGGGTCCCTCCGCGAAAAGAGGGTCGCAAACCAGGGGGGAGTGCCCCCAGCCACCGCCGACCGCAAGGCCCGGGAACTCCCGCGGACGGGCAACCCGGGCGGATGGCGCGGGCATCGGGATTACCCGCAGGATCGGGTCATGGCGAAGAAACTGCGAACGCTGCTGCGCGTGGCGCCGGGCGGCGGCCCGGTGGACCTGTCGGCGTACGACCCGCACGGGACTCCCGGCGGCCCGAAGGACAAAAAGCACGGCCGCGCCGAGATCGAGCAGATGCGGTCGCGCCTCGCCGAACTGCAGGAGCGGTTGTTCGCGCAGAGCGCCGTGGGAGGCGACCAGCGCCGGGTGCTGCTGGTCCTGCAGGGGATGGACACCTCCGGGAAGGGCGGCACCGTGAAGCACGTCGTGTCGGGCCTGAACCCGGCCGGCCTGCGGGTGCGCGCGTTCAAAGCGCCCACCGCGGAGGAGCGCCGCCACAACTTCCTGTGGCGCATCCGCAGAGCGCTCCCGCACCCCGGCGAGATCGGCGTCTTCGACCGCTCGCACTACGAGGACGTGTTGATCGTCAGGGTCCACGACATGGTGCCCCGGTCGGTCTGGAGCCGTCGCTACGCCGCGATCAACCGGTTCGAGCAGTCGCTCACCGACAGCGGCGTGACCGTGCTGAAGGTCTTCCTGCACATCAGCCCCGAGGAGCAGCGCGCCCGACTGCTCTCCCGGCTCGACCGGCCGGACAAGCACTGGAAGTTCAACCCGACCGACGTCGAGGAACGCGAGCGGTGGCCGGACTACCGGGAGGCGTACCAGGCGGCGCTGGAGCGGTGCTCGACCGAGGCCGCGCCCTGGTACGTCGTCCCGGCCGACCGCAAGTGGTACCGGAACTGGGCGATCAGCCGACTGCTGCTGGAGCACCTGGAGCGGATCGACCCGGCCTATCCGGAACCGGACATCGACCTGAAGCACTACCGCAAGCTGCTGCTCGCCACCTGAGCCGGTGCGCGGGCGGGGCGTGATCCGGTGCGCCGTCCGGCGCCGGGCGGCGCTCAGCCCGAGCAGGCGGTGCGCTGGGCCTCCTGCCATGCGCAGACCGGGCAGAGGGTCGCGCCCTTGGTGCTGTTGGGGTACTCGGTGGGTTCGCCGCACAGCACGCAGTCCGCGCGAGGCTCCGCAGGATGGGGCTCCGCGGGCTCGTCCGCTGCGGGCCGGTGGTCCGGGTGCTTGTCGGTCACTCCTCCACCGTAACTCGCTCGGGGGCCGCGTCGTGGGCGCGCAGCACCGCCGCACCCCGCGGCGGCAGCTGGACGGCCGGGCCGGGCAGGGTACGGCAGGCCGGGCGGGCCAGCACGATGTCGCAGGGGGTGTTGAGCGGGATGCGCGCGGGGGCGTCGGAGAAGTTCACCAGTACCCGGAAGGGCCCGCGGGCGATCCGCAGCGTCCGGCCGCCGGCGGTGGCGGTGACCGTGTCCAACTGGGGCGCGGTCAAGGCGGGTTCGGCCCGGCGCAAGGCGATCAGCGCGCGATACCACTCCAGCAGTTCGCGGTGCGCGGGCTTCTCGGCCTCCGCCCAGTCCAGGCAGGAGCGGTTCCGGGTGGCCGGGTCCTGCGGGTCGGGCACGTCCTCCTCGGCCCAGCCGTGCTCGGCGAACTCCCGCCGCCGGCCCCGGGTGATGGCCGCGGCCAGCTCCGGGTCGGCGTGGTCGGTGAAGAACTGCCAGGGCGTGGTGGCCCCCCACTCCTCGCCCATGAACAGCATCGGGGTGAACGGCGAGGTCAGCACGAGCGCGGCGGCGGCACCGAGTTGCCGCGGGGTCAGCCGGTCGCCGGTCGCGCGGTTGCCGACCTGGTCGTGGGTCTGGGCGTAGCCGAGCAGGCGGTGTGCGGGCACCGTCGCCACGTCCATCGGGCGGCCGTGGTGGCGGCCGCGGAAGGACGACCAGGTGCCGTCGTGGAAGAAGCCGTGGGTCAGTACCTTCGCGAGCGCGGCGGGCCCACCCGCGGCGAAGTCGGCGTAGTAGCCCTGCGCCTCGCCGGTGACCGCGGTGTGCACGGCGTGGTGGAAGTCGTCGTTCCACTGGGCGTGCAGGCCCAGGCCGCCGGCCTCGCGCGGCGCGGTGGTGTGCGGGTCGTTCAGGTCGGACTCGGCGATCAGGAACAGCGGCCGGCCGAGCGCGGCCGACAGCCCGTCCACGGCGGTGGACAACTCCTCCAGGAAGTGCAGCGCGCGGGTGTCGACCAGCGCGTGCACCGCGTCCAGCCGCAGACCGTCGAGGCGGTAGTCGCGCAGCCAGGCCAGCGCGCTGCCGATCAGGAAGTCCCGCACCTCGTCGGAGCCGGGCGCGTCGAGGTTGACCGCGTCGCCCCAGGGGGTGTGGTGCCGGTCGGTGAAGTACGGCCCGAACGGCGGCAGATGGTTGCCCGAGGGGCCGAGGTGGTTGTGCACCACGTCCAGGACGACGCCCAGGCCGTGCCCGTGTGCCGCGTCGACAAAACGCTTCATCGCCTCGGGGCCGCCGTAGGGTTCGTGCACCGCCCACAGCGACACCCCTTCGTATCCCCACCCGTTGATGCCGGGGAAGGGGCAGACCGGCATCAGCTCCACATGGGTGATGCCGAGCCTGGCCAGGTGGGGCAGCCGCTCCACCGCGGCGTCGAAGGTGCCCTCGGAGGTGAAGGTGCCGACGTGCAGTTCGTAGAGCACCGCGCCCGGCAGCCCGCGGCCCGGCCACGGCGGCGACCACCCGAAGGCGTCCTGGTCGACCACCGCGCTCGGCCCGTCCGGCCCGTCCGGCTGCCGGCGCGAGCGCGGGTCGGGCAGCGGTTGCCCGCCGTCGAGCCGGTACGCGTACCGGGTGCCGTGCCCCGCCACGAGCTCGGCCCGCCACCAGCCGGTGCGCGCGGGGTCGGGCCCCATGGCGTACGCCTGCCCGTCGATCAGCGCCTCCACCTGGCGGGCGTTCGGCGCCCACACCTCGAACAGCACGCAACGGCTCCTGTCCGGCCCGGTCGTCCCGGCCCTGCTTCGTCGTCCTACCCGGTCCCGCTCGTCCTACGGTGAGGTACCCGGTCGGCGAACCCGGTCCCCGGGCACATGCATGCCCGGGGACCGCCTCGTCTAGACGAAGTCCACCCGCTCCTGGGTGATCGGGTAGCCGGCCCGGGCGAAGTTGCGGGCCATCGGGAAGTTCGGCTGGTCGGTGGCCGCGGCGATCCGGGTGGCGCCGCGGTCCAGCAGGTCGTGGCTGCACTCCACCAGCAGGTCGTAGGAGTAGCCGTGGCCGCGCTGTTCGGGGACGACCGCGATGAAGCCGATGCACGGCGTCGTCGTGTTCTCCGCCGGGATGTGCAGGCCGACCAGCTCGCCGTCGGGCGTGTACGCCACGCGCCGCCAGTCGTTGGGGGAGGGCATCCAGTCGAGGATGCCGAGGGTCTCGTCCAACGCGGCGTCCAGGCCGTTTTCGTCGAGTGTCCGCCGGTCGTGCGCGTCCAGCGTGCCGGACATCGTCCGGGCCATCACCGCGCGGAAGGCCGAGTCGTCGGGCTCCGGCCGGTACACCAGCCGGCCGGTGCGCGCGGGCAGCGCGTCCTCGCCCGCGGTCCAGGTGTAGCGGTAGCGGTCCACGAGCTTGCGCATCCCGGCCGCCTCGACGGCCGCGGCGCGCACCTCGTACGCGGCGCGCAGGTCGGGCCGGTCGCGCCAGCCGGGCGGCAGGATCAGGCTGTACTCGGCGGACAGCGGTGCGGCGCGCAGCAGTTCGACCGCGGCGGCCTGCTCGCCGTCGGCGAAGTCGAACCAGTCGAGGACGATCGGCTCGGTGTCGTCGGGCTTGGCCCACCACGCGGCGCGGGCCACCACGACGCCGTCGCGCAGCGCGACCCACGACCACTCGGCGCGGTACTCGCCGCCGGCGTCGAGCAGCGCGAACTCCTGCCCGAGCAGGGCGCGGCCGAGCTTCTCCGCGACGGGGAGGGAGGCGAACAGGGCGGACTCGCCCGCGGTGAGCGGGCGGAGCGAGAGGGGGACACTCCCGGGCGCGGAGCCCTGGAGGGGAAGGTGCTGGTCAGACATGTGAGTCCTTCGGGAGTCAGCGGTGCGCTCCCGGTCGGGTCACGAACGTCCAGCGGACGGGCGGGAGCGCGGCACAGTGGATGTCGACATCGCTCTCGCCTCCTCTTCCGGGTCCTGGCTGGACGTGTCCGGCGACCATAGCCCACCCGCCCGGCGGGCGCCATCGCTTTTCCGGGCCCGCATCGTCCGGGCCCGCATCGTCCGGGCCCGCCTTCCTCCGGCCGCGGTTTTCCGGGCCCCGCTCCCGTTGTCCGGCCGCGCTCCCGCCTTCGCTCAGCCCACCTGGTGCAGCGCCCGCCCGGCCAGCGTCAGGAACACCTCGCCGACCGCCTCCGACAGCGTCGGGTGCGGGTGGACGTGCCGCGCCACGTCCGCCGGCTCCGCCTCCCAGCCCACCACGAGCTGGCTCTCGGCGATCATCTCCGAGACGTTCGGCCCGACCAGGTGCACCCCGAGCACCGGCCCGCCCCGTTCCGCGACCACCTTCACGCTGCCGCCCAGCCCGTGCACCATGCCCTTCGCGACGGCCGTCAGCGGCATCGTGTTCACCACGACCTGGTCCGGGCCGCATCGGGCGCGGGCCTGCTCCTCGGTCAGGCCGACCGACGCCGTCTGCGGGCTGGAGTAGGTCACCCGCGGCACCGACGCGTAGTCCACCGGCGCCGGGTCGAGCCCCGCCAGCGTCTCCGCGACCACCAGGCCCTCCGCGAACGACGCGTGCGCCAGGCCGAGCGACGGCGGCGGCAGCAGGTCGCCGACCACGTGGATACCGGACACCGCCGTCTCCAGCTGGCCCCAGTCCGCCGGCGCCACGTACCCGCGCGGGTCCCGGCCGAGCCCGGCCGCGGCCAGGTCGAGGCCGTCGGTGACCGGCTCCCGGCCCACGGCGACCAGCAGCCGTTCCACGTCCATGACCACCGCCTGGCCGCGCGCGGTCCGCACCGTCGCCCGCACCCCGGCGTCGTACGTCCCGGCGTCCTCCAGGCGGGTCCCGGTCAGCACCTCGACGCCGCGCTTCTTGAGCCCGCGCGTCAACTGCCGCGACACCTCCGGGTCCTCCAGCGGCAGCAGCCGGTCGGCGGCCTCGACCAGCACCACCCGGGCACCCATCGAGCGGTGCAGCGACGCGTACTCGACGCCGATCGCGCCACCGCCCAGCACCAGTACGGACTCCGGCAACCCTGGTGCGAACAGGGCGTCGTCGCTGGTCACCACCCGTCGCCCGTCGGGGGCCAGCCCCGGCAGCAGCCGCGGCCGCGACCCGGTGGCCAGGACGATCCCACGCCGCGCGGTGTACGCGGTCCCGCCCGCGCTGACCGTGCGCGGCCCGCGCAGGCTCGCCGAGGCGTGCACGACGCGCACCCCCGCGTGCGCGAGGTGGCCGGTGACGCCCTGGTGGTTGCGGGCCACGATGCCGTCGCGGGTCGCGGTCAGCGCCGCCCAGTCGACGGAGTCGAGGGTCGCCTTCACCCCCCACCGCTCGCGGGCCTCGGCGATCCCGTCCACGAGTTCGGCGGCGTGCAGCATCGCCTTGCTGGGGATGCAGCCGCGGTGCAGGCAGGTGCCGCCGAGCAGGTCGCGCTCGGCGAGGACCACGTCGAGGCCGAGCCCCGCGGCCCGCAGCGCGGTGCTGTAGCCGCCGGTGCCGCCGCCGATCACGATGACGTCGGCGGTGCGGGGGTCGTCGCCGGACCAGGCCCGGTCCTGGCCCTGATTCCGGGTCCGGGCCCGGCCTGTCCGATCCTGATCCTGATCCGGATTCTGATTCTGGTGGTGCGGTGCTGTGCGGGGTTCCATGACGGCCAGTCTCCGGCCGGCCTGAGCCATAAGTCCAAGTCCTGAATCTTGTCGATACGATGCACGTTGTGCATGACCTCGGCTCGGCGCTCGGGCCGGCGGTGTGCGGGGCGCGGTACGGCCCGTGAGCGAGAGGAGCCGGCATGAGCCTGCGGCAGATGGAGTACTTCCTCGCGGTCGTCGACGCGGACTCGTTCACCCGCGCGGCCGAGGCGCTGCACGTCACCCAGCCCGCCCTGTCGCACCAACTCAAGTCGCTGGAACGGCAGATGGGCGGGGAGTTGGTCGAACGCCTGCCGCGCGGGGTGCGGTTGACCCCGATGGGCCGGGCCTTCCTGCCACATGCCGAACTCGCCGTGCGCAGCGCCGTACGCGCCGAGCGGGCCGCCCGTGCCGCCGCCGGAGCGGAAGGCGGCGAACTGCACATCGCCGCGGTGCACTCCATCGCGGCCGGGCTGCTGCCCTCCGTCTTCGCCCGCTGGCGGCGGCAGCGGCCCGGGGTGGGGCTGGTGCTGCGCGAGTACTCCCGGGGCGAGGACCTGGTCGAGGCGATGGAGCGCGGGGTGGCCGATCTCGCGGTCGGGCACGACCCCGGACGGGCCGCGACCCGCACCGGCGGCATGACGCTCGTCCCGATCGGCGAGGAGGAGATCGTGGTGGTGCTGCCGCCCGGCGACCCGCTGGCCGCCGAACGGGTCGTGCCGCTGGCCGCGTTCGCCGAGCGCGACTGGGTGCGGTGCGCGATGGAGCCGGTGGTCGACGGGCGCCCCTTCATCGACCTCGCCTGCGAAAAGGTCGGCTTCACCCCGCGCACCGCCGTCCGCACCGAGCACACCTCGACGGCCGTGCGGATGGCGGCCGCCGGGGTCGGCGTCGTGGCGGTGCCCTCCTACGCGGCCTCACCCGGTTCCGCGACCGTCCGGCTCGACCCGCCCTGGCGGCGCGGCCTGTTCGTGATCGCCCGGGTGCCGCTGGACGGCGCGGGCGCGGCCTTCGCGGAACTGCTGGCCGCCCACCCGTACGAGCCGTCCGGGGGCGCCGCGGACGGTCCTGCCGGGCATCCCGCCGACGGGGATACGGCCACGGCCCGGCCGTGAGCGCCACGGCGTCGGCGGTCAGGGCCGGCGGCCGGGCTCGGCTGTCAGAGGCGGCCGTGAGGTGCGGCCGTCAGGGCCGACGGCCGCGCCCGTCCGGCTGCTCCGACGGCCCGGCTTCGCCGGCGACCACGGCCCCCGCACCGGAGTCCGCGCCGCTCCCGGCCGCGCTCCAACTGGCCAGCAGCGCAAGCCGTTCCGCGGTCGGCGAGCCCGGCGGCACCGTGTACGCCACCAGCAACTGGTCCGGCTCGCCCGGCAGCGCCAGCGTCTCGTACCCGAAGTCCAGCTCGTCTCCGGGGCCCCGCGCCGGTTCAGCGGGTCAGCAGGTCGCGCAGGGCGGCGGCGACCTCCCCGGGCGCCTCCTCCGCCATGAAGTGGCCCCAGCCGACGGTGGTGTGTACCAGGTCGGAGGCCCACGCGCTCCACAGCGCCCGGGCGTCGTAGCCGAGTGCGGCACCCCAGTCCTGCTGGAGCACGGCGACCGGCATCCGCAGCCGGTTCCCCGCGTTGCGGTCGGCCTGGTCGTGCGTGACGTCGATCCCGGCGGAGGCCCGGTAGTCCGCGACGATCGACGGGATCGCGGCGCGGCAGGCGGCCAGGTACGCGGCGCGCACGTCGGCCGGGATCGCGGCCGGATCGCCCGTCCACGCGTCGAGGAAGTGCCCGAAGAACGCGTCCGATGCACCCGCGATCAACTGCTCGGGCAGTCCCGGCGGTTGCGCCATCAGGTACAGGTGGAAGCCGACCGCGGCCGAGGTGCCGTGCATCGCCGCCCACATGTCGAGCGTCGGCAGCACGTCGAGGCAGGCCAGGTGGGTGACCGCGGACGGGTGGTCGAGCCCGGCCCGGAACGCGACCAGCGCGCCCCGGTCGTGCCCCGCCAGCGCGAACCGCTCGTGCCCGAGCGCCCGGGCCAGCGCGACCGTGTCGGCGGCCATCGTGCGCTTGCCGTACGCGGTTCCGTCCGGGTCCGCGGGTTTGTCACTCGCGCCGTAGCCGCGCAGGTCCGGGCAGATCACCGTGTGGTCCGCCGCGAGGTCGGCGGCGACGTGCCGCCACATCAGGTGGGTCTGCGGGAAGCCGTGCAGCAGCACGATGGGGCGGCCGGCGCCGCCGACCGCGACGTTCAGGGTGACGCCTTCGGCGACCTTGACGCGCTGCTGCTCGAAGTTCGGGATGCTCGGTGCCATGGGCGCGCTGCTCTCGTCTCGTTCCGCTGATACGTCCGACACGTCGAGTTTCTCGTGCCCCGATCAGCAACGAATCAGTGGGGCGGTGCCGTCCGGGGCGCGAGCCCGCTCCCCATCACTCCCCAGGTCGTAAGCCGACCACTCATCCCATACCTCCTGACCTGGCCGTATATCGGCTGTTTAGCCGGGAAAGCGTAGTCTGTGGTGGTGCACCTGACCCTTCTCGCCGTGGACGCCGTGCGCCCGACGGAGGCTGAGATCAACGACCGGATCCGGACCCTCATGGACATGCCCGCCAGTGCCGAACGCACCGAGGAGTACGTCCGGCTGCTCACCCTGTGGGCGAAGGCCACCGCCCCACGCGGCGATTGGGGCACAGCCGCCTGACCGGACAGCCGCACGGCCCCGGACATGTCCGGACGCGGCATGACCGCACGGACACGGCCGGGCAGGCGCTCAAGGGGGTGCGGGACCGTGGCGGCGGGGCGCCGAGGGGCGCCTACTCGCGGGTGAGCAATGCCACCGGGGAGGCGGCGAGGAGACCGGCGAGGGGGACCGCGCCCTCGTGGAGGGCGCCGCTGATCCGGTCGAGCCAGCGGCCCGGCGGCAGCGGCAGGACGCTGCCGCGCCATCCGCCGGACTCCTCCAGCCGCCGGGACAGCCGGGTCACCACGGTCAGGGCCGCGTTGCCGCGGACGAAGGCCACGCAGTGTGCCGCGGCCGGGCCGTCGGCGCTCAGCGCGGCGTAGCCGGCCTGCGGGCCGTACCACTCCGGGTGGTCGCGGCGCAGCCGCAGCGCGACGGCGGTCAGCCGCAGCTTCACCTCGTCGGGGCCCTGCGGCCCGGCGCCGTCCGGCCACGGCATCAGCACCCGCTCCAGGGTGCGGTCGACGCCGGTCCTGACCTTGCCGGGTTCGGCCTCGCCGAGCGGGCCGCGGTTGTCGGGGTCGACGAGCGTGTACACGGGGAACTCGGTGCCCTGGTAGACGTCGGGCACGCCGGGCATGGTCAGGTGCAGCAGGGCCGCGCCGAGCGAGTTCGCGGTGGCGTACGGCGCCAGGTCCGCGGCGAAGGCGCTCACGTCCTGCCGCCGAGCCCCGCACGGGCCCTCGCGGGTGAAGTCGGCGACCGCCTTCTCGTACGCCTCGTCCTGCTCGGTCCAGGTGGTGTGCAGGCCCGCCTCGCGTACGGACTTCAGGGCGGCGGGCGGCAGCCGGTCGGGGTCGCAGGAGCCGAGGCCGATCGCGGTCTGGTAGACGGTGTACTCGGTGTGCCGGTCGGGCGCGGCCGCGCCGCCCTGCCCCGATCCGTCCTGCCCCGACCCGCCCTGGCCGGTGTGGGCCGACCCGGCGGTCAGCCACTCCCGCCAGGCGTCCGGCCGTTCGGACAGCACCGCCAGCCGCAGCCGCAGATCGGCGCCGCGCTTGGTGTCATGGGTGGACAGCACCGTGCCGGCGGCGGGCCGGGTGCGCTGCCGCTGCTCGCAGTAGGCGTGGAACTGCTCGGGGGAGACGGCCGGCGACCCGGGGTCGCGGCCGACCTCGCACAGCGGCAGCAGCGGGACGTACCGGTAGAACGCGGCGTCCTCGACGGACTTGGCGTGCAGCGCGGAGGCGACCTGCGGGAAGCGGACGACGAAGTCGTCGGCGTCGGGGCCGGGTGCGCAGCCGGCGGCGTCGAGCCGGCCGAGCGCGAGGTCGCGGAGCATGCCGAGCGCGGGGGCCAGGCGCCGGCCACAGTCGCCGATCGCCCTCTTCGCGGCATGGGTGAGCATGATGACGTCGGCGTCCGAGGGCTCGGCGCCGGGCCGTACGTAGGAGCGGTAGACCGGGATACGCACCAGCAGTTCGCGCAGCGCGTCCGCCAGCACTTCCGGCGCGTACGGCGGCGCGTAAGGGTCGGCCTCCCGGTGGTCGGCCGTTACGTCATCGGCCGCTACGTAAGGGGTATCGCCCTGGCGCTCGGGGCTTACGACCTGCGCGCCCTCGCCCCCCATCTGCCGCGCCCGCCGGGCCCGGTCCGCGCTGCGCACCAGCCGGGAGACCTCCGCCGCCAGATCCCGGCCCACCACCCGGTACGCGGCCCGCCGCACCGTCGGATGCCAGCGCCCGCCGCCGCCGGCCGGCATCCCGGTGAACTCCCGGTAGAAGTCCGCCACTCGGGCCGCGCCGACCGGATCGGTGAACAGCCCGTCGATCCGGTCGAGCGCGTCGTATCCCGTGCTGCCCGCGCACCGCCAGTCCGCCGGCAGTTCCTCGCCGCGCTGGAGGATCTTCTCCACCACCGTCCAGCGGTCCCCGCTCGCCTCCGCCAACTGCCGCAGATAGCCCGCCGGGTCGGCCAGCCCGTCCGGGTGGTCGATCCGCAGGCCCTCGGCGACGCCCTCCCGCAGCAGCCGCAGCACCGTCGCATGGGTCGCCTCGAACACCTCCGGCCGCTCCACGCGGACCGCGATCAGGTCGGAGATGGTGAAGAACCGCCGGT
>NZ_JACEGK010000222.1:0-12111 GCF_056859195.1 Streptomyces sp. NH27 | reverse complement strand
GTTGGAGTAGTGCCAGTGGCTGCCGGGTGCGTGCCGGGTGCGGGTGCCGGCGAAGGCGCGCAGCAGCCGCTCGCGGTCGTAGCCGACGTAGCCGTTGGTGTACGGCCGCAGCAGCGCGCCCGGGATCAGGTCGCGCGGCACCCGGGGCAGCCCGGAGGTGTGGGTCACCAGGTGCCGCAGGGTGATCGCGCGGGAGTTCGGGTACGGCAGCCGCAGCCCCGGCAGGTGCGCGGCGAGTGGGTCGTCCAGGCCGAGCGCCCCCTCACGGGTCAGCTCGGCCAGCAGCAGCACGGTGAACGTCTTGGAGAGCGAGCCCAGTTCGTAGCGGAGCGACGTGCGCGGCAGCCGGGGTGCCGCGGTGCCGCCGGTGGCGACGGTCCGGCGGCCGGCGCGGGTGACGGCCAGGACGAGGTCGGGCGCGCGGACCTGTGTCAGTGCCTGCTCCAGCCGGGCGGCGACGTCGGGATCGGCATCGGCATCGGCAAGCGAGTGGCCGGTGCCGGTGCCGGTGCCGGTTCCGGTCCGGGTGCCGGCCCCAGTGCCCTGGCCCGGGCGGGAGTCGGGGTCGCCCGGGTTCGGGGCGGAGTTGGGCCGCCCCGCCGCGGGCCCGGTCACGCGGCGACGTCCGACGACAGCGCCCGGGAGGTGGCCATCGCGGAGGCGAACGCCGCGACCAGCGTGGGGTGGTGGACGATGTCGAAGACCCTCTCCGGCCCCCCGGTGGGCATCTCGTGCTGGACGGGCATCGCGCCGTCGGCGGACTGCGCGGCCGCGTACTGCTCCCACAACTGCGCGTCGAGCGTCGGACGGGGCAGGCACGCGTCGACCACGAGCAGTTCGCCCAGCAGGTCCCAGTGCTCCAACTCCGCCCAGTCCGCGGCCCATGCGGGCAGGTACAGCGCCAGGTACGCGGCGATCCGCGGCGGCAGCCGGTCCGGCGCCGCACCCCAGTCGGTGAGGTGGAAGACGGTGTGCGTGACGTCGTAGGAGATGTGGAACTGTGCCGTCCACGGTTCCGGGGTGTGGCCCAACCAGGTTGCGGAAACGGCCTGTTCGAAGTCGCCGCTGGGCACGAGGCCGAGCTTGCGTTCCGCGTTGAGCAGGCCGAGCCGGCGGTTCGGCAGCATCTCGATCGCCTGCCAGCATGCGGTGCTGCGGGCCAGGTCGATCGCGGCCTCCAACCCCGGGTGCCGGTGGCCGAGTTCGTGCAGGCTGCCGTAGATCTCCAGCGGCACCGGGGACAGCGGCTCCTGGGCCTGGAGTTCGGCGAGGACGTTGCCGCCGTCGAGCAGATCCCGCCAGGCGAAGTCGAGCAGCCGCACGGAGAGGTCGTGCTGCCGCGACCCGGCGACGCCCTCCCGCGCCAGCACGCGCATGTTGATCGCCAACTCCCCGATGGGCTTGAGGCGTTCGACCAGCCCGCGGCCGGTCTCGCGGTCGTCGTCGGTGAGCCGGAAGTACTCGCGGTTGGCGTGCAGCCAGGCGAGCGCCTGGTCGCCGACACGGTGCAGGAGCGCGGGAGGTGCGGCGGTCACGGCATGGCCTCGCTCTCAGCGGGTGGGGGTGCGGACGCGGACGTGTGCGGGGATGCGGTCGGTGCGGTGCCCACGCCGAACGCGGCGGGGGCGGTACGAGCCAGGGTCGCGGCGAACGCGATCACCAGAGTGGAGTGGTAGCACCCGGTGAACTCCTCCTCGGGCGGGGCGCCTTCGGGCGGCCCGTCACCGGTCTCGGGCACGGCGCCGTCCGGGCGCTGCGCCGCCGCCAGCACCCGCCAGGCCGCCGGGTCGTATGGCGCGCCCGGCGTGCACGCGGCGACGGCGAGCAGCTCGCCGGCCAGGTCCCACTGCCGCTCCTCCAGCCAGTTCATGGTCCACGCCGGCAGCCACAACCGCAGGTAGCCGGCGAGAGGTTCGGCCATCCGGTGCGGGGTACGGCCCCAGTCGGTGACGTGGAAGACGTCGTGCGTGACGCCGTACGCGGTGCGCAGGTCCAGCGCCCACGGCTCGGGCCGGCAGCCCAGGCCGGTCCGCGCGAGCACGGCGGCGAAGTCGGCGTGCGGCGGCAGGCCGATCCGCCGCTCGGCGTTGAGGACGTTGAGCGTGCGGGTGTGGTCCTCGCGGGCGAGCTGCCACAGCCGCAGCCCGGTGGTGGCCGCGATCAGCTCCTCGGCGGCCGGGTTGCGCAGGCCGGCCCGCGCGAACACCCCGTACAACTCGACCGGGTAGGTCGCCTGCGGTTCGCCGCGGATCAGGTCGGCGAAGAGCTCGCCGCCGCGGGTCTCCTTCCAGGCGTACCCGAACAGGACGTCGGCCAGGGCGCGTACCCCCGGCTGGGGGTGGCAGCCGCGCACCACGTCGGTCAACTCGGCCAGCTCGCCCAGCGGTTTGAGCGTGAGGTTCGGGTCGGCGTCGGTGGCCACGTCGGCCGGCAGCCGGAAGGACGGCCGCATCGCGTCGATCCGGGCGAGCGCGCCCGCGACGATACGGTCCAGCAACTCGGCGTCCGGGTGGGGCGGCCCGCCGTGCGCGCCGGGGCGAGCGGGGAAGTCCGGTGAGCCGGCGTGGACTTGGCGGTCTCGGCCCGGTGCGGTCCGCGTGGCGCCGACTCGGTCCGACACGACCGGCGCGTCCGGCGCCCCCGGCCGCGCCGGACCGGCCGCGGCCGCACCCGCGCCCGGTCCCGTGGCCCCGCCCGCGCCCGCGCTCACCGCGCCCCGCGCCCGTAGAAGCGCCGGGCGACCGCGGCATGCAGGGCCACCCGGGGGTCGCCGCCACTCATCCGCAGGACGTAGACCAGCCCCGTGTCGAGCCCGAGGGAGTCCGGTACGTCCGGTACCCGGGCCAGCCAGCGCCCGATGCCCGCGGCCTGGAGCCAGTCCCGGCGGCGGACCGCCCGGACGAAGCCGCGGGCCAGGTCCTCGGTGCGCGCGGCCAGGCCGTCGGCGAGCGCGGGCGCCAGGCCCGGCAGCGACAGGGCGCCGAGCTGGGAGGCCCGATGGGCGAGCTTGGGCCACGGGTCGGAGTACAGCCAGTCGGTGCCCGCGTGCGGCTCGGCCGGCCGGCCGTCCTGTCCGCCATCGCCGGAACCGCCCACGCTGTGACCCGCGCTGTGTCCGCCCGCGCCGGAACCCCCGGGCAGGAAGGCGCGGGACGCCTCCACCAGCCCGCGATAGCTCCACACGGACACGTCGGACGCGTCCGCGCCGGGCGGGTAGGCGGCGAGCGCCTTCCGTACGACGGCCTCGTCCGCAAGGCCGGCCCCGCCTCCGTTTCCGTTGCCGCGCCCGGCGGCTCGGCCTGTCCCCGTGTCGGTGGCCGCCGCGTACGGCGCCAGTACATCTGCCCCCAGGACCCTGATCGCGGCGAGTGCGACCGGGTCGTCCTGCGCGAGGACACCCGACAGCGCGTAGGAGTCGCGCTCGCCGTCGAGGGCGAGCACGACTCCCGTGGCGATGTCGGCGACCACAGCGCTCAGTGAGGTGTTCCCCTGCGGCTGCTCGGCCAACGTGTCGCCTTCCGCGTCAGCGGGTGTCCGTCTTCGGACGCGGGGTGGGCGGTGAGATCAGAAGCAGGGACGCGAGCAGAAGCGCTCCGCTGCACTCGCGGGTGTCGCGGTAGATGCCTTCCGGTTCTGCGGAATCCAGCAGTCCTTCGACCTCAGCGGCAAGGGCTGCCGTCTCGACCTGGGCTGTCAGCTCCGAAGCCATGGGACCATCTCCTCTTGATCGGCTTGGATCTTCAGGATGGCATTCGGCTCATTTAGCCGCAAATGGGATATTTCTTCCCGGGTGTGTCGCGCTCCCCGAGGCTTGCCCGCGCGGTGATCCGCCCGTCGCACGCCATGCGCGCGCCGCGGGGGTTCCGGGCCGGTCCCGCGATCGACGCGCCCTCGCCCCTGTGCCGGTCCCGCGCCCGCCCCTGCCGGTCCCGTGGCCGCCGCGCCGCCCGCCCCGCCGCGCTGCTCGCGCTGCCCGTGCGGGCCCGTACGCGAGCACGCCCGCCGCTCAGAACTCCTCGTGCTGCTCCGGGTCGCCGCCCAGCCGCCGCCGCTCGCCGGCCGTGATCGCGGCCAACTCCTCCCCGGACAGCTCGAATCCGAAGATGTCCAGGTTGTCGCGCTGCCGCTGCGGGTCACCCGACTTCGGGATCGGTACCGCGCCGAGCTGGGTGTGCCAGCGCAGCACCGCCTGGCCGGGCGTGCAGCCATGCGCCTGGGCGACCGCCTTCACCGCGGGGGCGGCCAGCAGAGCGCTGCCGCGACCGAGCGGGCTCCAACTCTCCACCACCACACCCTTGTCGGCGAGCTGCCCGCGCAACTCCTGCTGCGGGAACAGCGGGTGCATCTCGATCTGGTTCACCGCCGGCAGCACGCCGGCGCATCGAGCGCATCCGGGCCGCGGGTGCCGAGGCGCTCCAAGAGCCGATCGACCAGCCGTACGGGCTCCGCGACTGCGCCTTCCGTGCCCTGGCCGGCAGCATGCTGTGCCTTCACCAGCCCCGGTAGGCCGTGATCGCGGGCATGCGGTAACCGCTGGACATACCGCGCCGAGCTGGTTGGATCAGGTCCAGACGAAGCTGACCGAAGACGGGGACCGTGCAGGCGGCTCCGTTGAGCAGATGGAGACAGGGATGAGCACGGCCAGGAAGACCGGCGCGACGACAGGCTCGGGCACCGGAGCCAGGAGCAACGCGGCCGCCCACGCGCAGAGCAACGCGGCCGCCCACGCGCAGAGCAGTGCGAGGACGGCCGCGCGCCCACCCGAACCGCGGTCCGCCGACGACCACGACCTGATCCGGGTGCACGGCGCCCGCGTGAACAACCTCAAGGACGTCAGCGTCGAGATCCCGAAGCGGCGGCTGACGGTGTTCACCGGCGTGTCCGGCTCGGGAAAGAGCTCCCTGGTGTTCGGCACGATCGCCGCGGAGTCGCAGCGGCTGATCAACGAGACGTACAGCGCCTTCGTGCAGGGCTTCATGCCGACGCTGTCGCGGCCCGAGGTCGACGTGCTGGAGGGGCTGACCACCGCGATCGTCGTCGACCAGCAGCGGATGGGCGCCGACACCCGGTCCACGGTCGGCACCGCCACCGACGCCAACGCGATGCTGCGCATCCTGTTCAGCCGGCTCGGCAAGCCGCACATCGGCCCGCCGAGCGCGTACGCCTTCAACGTCCCCTCGATCCAGGCGAGCGGCTCGATGACCGTCGAGCGCGGCGCCAACAAGGCGCAGAAGGTGACGTACAACCGCACCGGCGGCATGTGCGTGCGCTGCGAGGGCCGGGGCACGGTCTCCGACATCGACCTCACGCAGCTCTACGACGCCTCCAAGTCGATCGCCGAGGGCGCGATCACCGTGCCCGGCTACACGGGCAGCGGCTGGAACTCGCGGCTCTACGTCGAGTCGGGTCTGTACGACCCGGACAAGGCGGTCGGCCGGTTCAGCAAGAAGGAACTGCACGACTTCCTGCACCACGAGCCGGTCCGGATGAAGATCGCGGGCATCAACATGACCTACGAGGGGCTGATCCCGCGCGTCGAGAAGTCGATGCTGTCCAAGGACAGGGACTCCCTCCAGCCGCATGTGCGGGAGTTCGTGGACCGGGCGGTCACCTTCACCGCCTGCCCGGAGTGCGGGGGGACCCGGCTCGCCGAGGGGGCGCGGTCCTCGCGGATCGGCCGGATCAGCATCGCCGACGCCTGCGCGATGCAGATCAGCGACCTGGCCGAGTGGGTGCGCGGCCTCGACGAGCCCTCGGTGGCGCCGCTGCTCACCGCGCTGAGGGACGCCCTCGACTCGTTCTCCGAGATCGGCCTCGGCTATCTCTCGCTCGACCGGCCGTCGGGCACGCTGTCGGGCGGTGAGGCGCAGCGGGTGAAGATGATCCGCCAGCTCGGCTCCTCGCTCACCGATGTGACCTACGTCTTCGACGAGCCGACGGTCGGCCTGCACCCGCACGACATCCAGCGGATGAACAACCTGCTGCTGCGGTTGCGGGACAAGGGCAACACGCTGCTGGTGGTGGAGCACAAGCCGGAGACGATCGAGATCGCCGACCACGTCGTGGACCTCGGTCCCGGCGCCGGCACGGCAGGGGGCACCGTCTGCTTCGAGGGCACCGTCGAGGAGTTGCGGGCGGCGGACACCGTCACCGGCCGCCACTTCGACGACCGGGCCGCCTTGAAGGAGACCGTGCGCGAACCGGCCGGCGTGCTTCCGATCCGCGGGGCGACGACACACAACCTGCAGGACGTGGACGTCGACATCCCGCTCGGGGTGCTGGTCGTGGTCACCGGCGTCGCCGGCTCCGGCAAGAGCTCGCTCGTGCACGGATCGCTCGCGGGCGGCCGGGCGGGCGCCGACGCGGGGGTGGTGTCGATCGACCAGAGCCCGATCCGCGGCTCGCGGCGGAGCAACCCGGCGACGTACAGCGGTCTGCTCGACCCGATCCGGAAGGCGTTCGCGAAGGCCAACGGCGTGAAGCCGGCGCTGTTCAGCGCCAACTCCGAGGGTGCCTGCCCGAATTGCAACGGCGCCGGCGTCATCTACACCGACCTGGCCATGATGGCCGGCGTGGCCAGCGTCTGCGAGGTGTGCGAGGGGAAACGTTTCGACGCGTCCGTGCTCGACTACCACTTCGGCGGCCGCGACATCAGCGAGGTGCTCGCGATGTCGGTGGCGCAGGCCGAGGAGTTCTTCGGCGCCGGGGAGGCCCGTATCCCGGCCGCGCACGCCATCCTCGGCCGACTCGCCGACGTCGGGCTCGGCTACCTCGGCATCGGCCAGCCGCTCACCACGCTGTCCGGCGGCGAGCGGCAGCGGCTCAAGCTGGCCACGCACATGGCCGGCAAGGGCGGCGTCTACGTCCTCGACGAGCCGACCACCGGCCTGCACCTCGCCGACGTCGAGCAACTGCTCGGCCTGCTCGACCGCCTCGTGGACGCAGGCAAGTCGGTGATCGTCGTCGAGCACCACCAGGCGGTCATGGCGCACGCCGACTGGATCATCGACCTCGGCCCCGGCGCCGGCCACGACGGCGGGCGGATCGTCTTCGAGGGCACCCCCGCCGACCTGGTCGCCGCGCGTTCCACCGTCACCGGCGAGCACCTGGCGGCCTACGTCGGCGGCTGAAGGGTCCGCGAACGGGCGTTCGGGTCCTGGCCGTTCCATGCCTCGACGCCCGGCGAGTGGCCGGCCGGCGGGAGTCCCGCCGGCGCGTGGCCTGTCACAGCGTGGCCCGTCGTCGGGAGGAGCAGCGCGGCGGTGGTACGGGCCCACGCGAGGAGTTGCTCGTCGGCTCCCGCTCGCGCGACCCACTGGGAGCCGAGCGGGAGCCCGTCGGCGGTCCGGTCGGCGGGCAGCGCGAGCGACGGCCAGCCCGCGTAGCTCCAGGGCAGGCACATGACGGGGTCGCCCGTGTCGGACAGGCCGTGGGGCGCGGGGCCGGTGGCGGCCGGGCAGATCCAGAGATCGACCCCGGCCCGGTCGGTCGCCGCGAGCAGGCCGGCGCGGAAGGCGGCACGCGCCGACAGCGCCTCGTCGTAGCGCGCGCGGGAGATCGCGAGCCCCTGGCGGACGGTGGCCGCGGACTGCTTCCGGTAGCGGGCACCGTAGCGGGGGAACCACTCGGCGTGGCTGCGCGCGGCCTCATGGCGGTTGACGGCGAACAGGTCGTCGGCGGTGCGGGCGAGGTCCGCGAACATCGGCACCCGGCGCACGGTGAGCCCGGCGCGGGTGAGGGCCGCCACCTGCCGTTCGAGCGCCGTACGCGCCTGCGCCCCGGCCCGGTCCAGGTAGGGACCGTCGGGCACGCCGAACACCGGTTGGCGCTGTACGGCGTTGCGTACCGGCTGCCAGCCGTCGCACAGTACGGCGGCCGCCGCCTCGACCGCGGCGGGCGTCGCGGCGAAGATCCCGAGGGTGTCGAGGGTCGGCGCGTTGGGGACGACGCCGTCGATCGGGATGCGGGAGACGGTCGGCTTGAACCCCACGACGCCGCAGTACGACGCCGGCCGGATCATCGATCCGACCGTCTGCGTACCGATCGCCAGGGGCACCAGGCCGGCCGCGACCGCTGCCGCCGACCCGCTGCTGGAGCCGCCGGGCGTGTGGTCGAGCGCGTGCGGATTGTGGGTGGGGCCCGGTGCGGACATCGCGAACTCGGCCGTCACCGTCTTCCCCGCGACCACGGCCCCGGCCGCGCGGAGCCGGTCCACGACGGACGCCTGCATGCCCTCGAACTCCTCGGCGGGCAGCCCCGATCCGGCGCGCGTCGGCAGCCCGTCCACCCGCACGATGTCCTTGACCGCGACCGGCACGCCGAACAGCGGCAGCCGCGCGCCGTCCACCGGCCGGCGCGCGTACACCGCCGCCAGCTCCCGGCGAACGCGCTCCCGCCGGGCGGCACTTGTCTCCGACCCGGCGACGAACGCGTGAACGGCACGGTCCTGCCGGTCGATCCGGTCGCACAGCTCGTCGGCCGTCACGGACGGCGAACCGTTCAGGTCGTACGTTCTCAGGTCCATGACAGCCAGCGTGCCAGATGCGCGGAGCGGTGCGCGGGTGGGAGACGCGGGGGAGACGCGCGGGGGTGCGCGTACGGGTTCGTCCGGGCGCCGGCCCGGCCCGAACTCGGCCGTCAGGCGCGGGTGGTGCTGCGCAACTCGGCCCACACCCGCTTGCCGCGGCGCAGCGGGGTGGCGCCCCATGCCTCGGCGAGGGCCGTGACCAGGACGAGGCCCCGGCCGCGCTCGTCGTGGGAGTCGGGGCGGAGCAGCACCGGGAGTTCGGGGGAGTGGTCGGTCACGGCGACCCGGACGAGCTGCCCGCTCGGCCGGCTGATCGACACCCGAAGCCGCGAACCGGAGCTGTGCCGGGCCGCGTTGGCGACCAGCTCGCCGACCACCGCGGCGGTGTCCTCGGTCAGGTCGTCCAGCGCCCACACGCTCAGCACGATCGTGACGAGGTTCCGCGCGGACCGCGCGCTCTGCGGCGCGCAGGGCAGCGACGCCTCGTAGCCGGGGCGGCCGCGCGGGTTGGCGACGGTGGTGACGGTCATCTGGATCTCGATGGGCTGGAGATGTGCGGTGGGGTCGGTGCGGTCGGAGGGATCGGCTAGCTCCTGCCCGCCGTCGGCGCTCCTCGCACCACGGTTAGCCGGAATGCGCGGCAATTCCCACCATTCGGCCGTAGCGAGCGGGCATGGCGCACGCCGGACGCCCGACGTACGTGGCGCCGGCCCGGTCCGCCCGACCCGCTCGGTACGCTCGCCGGGTAGCAGGTAGGCCCGTACCTGGTACGCCCGAACCTCCGTACCCCGTACCCCGTACCCCCGTGCCGGAAGGAACCGTGCAGCCGCCATGCGTGTCAGCCGACTCGACCACCTCGTCCTGACCGTCAGGGACATCGACGCCGCCATCGGCTTCTACGCGGGGGTGCTGGGGATGACGGAAGTGACGTTCCGGGGCGGGCGGAAAGCGCTCACCTTCGGGCACGGCAAGATCATCCTGCACCGGGCGGGGCACGAGTTCGAACCGAAGGCCGCGCGGCCGACACCGGGCAGCGCCGACCTGTGCCTGGTGGTGGAGCAGCCGCTGGCCGAGGTCGTCGCCGAACTCGCCGGGCACGGTGTCGCGGTGGAGGAGGGGCCGGTCGAGCGGACCGGGGCGACCGGAGCGATCACGAGCGTGTATGTCCGCGACCCGGACGGCAACCTCGTGGAGTTGAGCACCTACCCGTCCTGAACCGGGCGGGTGGGCGCGACGCGCCCTACGCGAGGCCGCCGTTGCTGTACAGGAGCTGCCCGTTGATCCACTGGCCGCGCGGCGAGCAGAGGAAGTCCACCAGGTGCGCGGTGTCGCGCGGGGTGCCGAGGCGGCCGAGCGGGGTCTGCGCCACGAGGTCGTCGCGGAGTCCGTCCGTCATCCAACCGGTGTCCACCGGGCCGGGGTTGACGACGTTGGCGGTGACGCCCAGGTGGGCGAGCTCCCTGGCCGCGGCCTGGGTGATCCGGTCCAGCGCGCCCTTGCTGGCGCCGTAGGGCAGGTTGCCGACGGTGTGGTCGCTGGTCAGCGCGATGATCCGCCCGGTGCCGTGGGCCCCGGCGAACCGGCGGCCGAACTCCCGTACCAGCAGCCAGCTCGCGCGGGCGTTGACCGCGAAGTGGCGGTCGAAGCTCTCGACGCTCGTGTCCAGCAGGCCCGAGTCGACCGACTCGCAGTGGCACATCACCAGCGCGCTCACGGGCCCGAGCCGCCGCTCGGCCGCGTCGAACACCTGTGCCGCCGCGTCCACTTCGGCGAGGTCGGCCTCGATCGCGGCAGTGGCCGCGCCGCGCCCGCCCAGGTCGGCCGAGACCGCCTCGACCGCGCCGTCTTCCACCCCCCACGCCATCCGCGCGTCGTACGGGTTCCAGTAGCTGAACGCGATGTCCCAGCCGGAGTCGGCCAGTTGCGCGGCGATCCCCGCGCCGATCCCGACCGTCCGCCCCACACCGGTGACCAGCGCGAGCGGGCGGGACGCGGAGCGGGCACGGGAGCCGTCATCGGTGGAAGTCGTCACAGCCCGCGATCCTCGACCATCCCCGGCCACCCCCGCAACCGGTTTACGGCCCCGCGGGTCCTACGGTCGGGACCGTGGTGCGCGGACCATTCGGAGGTTCGGGAGTGGCCGTGCCACAACTCGCGCTCGCCGAGGCCATCGCGGGCCGTCTGGTGCCCCGGGTGCACGCCGCCTTCCCGCTGGAGCGCGCCGCCGCCCACGCCGTCGTGGAAGGCCGCGGCAACGTCGGCGCCGTCTTCCTGGTCACGCCCTGAACCCGCCTGCGCCCAGGGCCTGTTCACCATGCTGGGGCGCCTGCCCGGTCCGGCCGGGCAGGCGCCTGAAAGGGCTCGGCCGCATCCGGCCGGCGCGAGATGTCGCCTGACGTAACGTCAGCAGGAGCTGTTCGGCGGCTTGTTCGCGAAGCGGCTCGCCAGGAAGACCTCGACCGACACCGCGCGGGCGGCGGCCTCCTCGGCGTGCTCGCCGAGCAGGTCGCGGACCTTCTCGATGGTGCCGCCGGCCGCGCACCAGCCGCTGACGGTGGTGTTGTCCTGTCCGACGGGCACGATCTCGTCGGTGTTGGCGTGGTAGTCGTAGACGGGGGTGGCGGGGGCGGTGGAGCCGAGGGTGTTGGCACGCAGGACGGCCGCGACCGACGGAACGGCGAGCGGGTTGGGCGAGGTGGTGTCCTGGTTGAGCTTCCGGAAGGCGTAGGCCGGCAGGATGTTCAGCTCGCAGCTGCCCTTGATGGACGCGAAGTCCTGCTGCCCGCGGGAGTTGAGCAGCCCGTTGATGCCGGACTCGGGGAACTCGGTGGCGAGGCCGTACGCGGCGGCGAACTCGAAGCCGGCGAAGGCGGTGCCGTCGATGTAGCCCGCGACCGAGGCCGGGTCGGAGGGCAGCCCGCCGACCGCGGCGCCGGCCAGTTTCACGTCGGGCGCGTAGGACGGCTGGAGCTGCGCGGCCCAGCCGGTCGCCTCGGCGCCGCCCGAATAGCCGTCCAGCGCCCAGGGGTTGGACGGGCCGATACCCGCGGTGTCGAACGCCTTCACCGCGCGGATGCCGTCGAGCACGGCGTGCCCGGCCTGCGGCCCGGCGAGGAACACCGACTTGGGCCCCTCGAAGTCGGGCACCGCCACCGCCCAGTTGGCCGCGAGGAGTTGGGCGCCCAGCGCCGCGTCCTGCACGTCCTGGCCGGTGGCGATCTGGTACGAGGGGGCGCAGCTCGTGCCGACGCTGTCCTCGGGCGTCTGGAGCGAGACCACCGGCCGCGGCCCGGACCCGGTCCAGGCGGCCTTGGGCACCACGAGGGTCGTCACGGCCAACTCGGGCTGCCCGTGGGAGTCGTTGGTGCGGTAGGAGATCTGCCAGGCGTTCACCGGGACGGAGATGCCGAAGAGGTTGACGCCCGGCACCGGGCGGCTGTCGACGAGCGCGCCGGGCGCGTACGAGGCGATGTCGGCCGGGGCGGCGTAGAACGGGTCCTGGTCCGGCACGGTCGAACCGGGTGCGGTCGTGGCGGACGGCGCCGCGGCCGACGCGCTCGCGGCGGCGGGCAGGAACATGCAGG
>NZ_JACEGK010000221.1:0-12135 GCF_056859195.1 Streptomyces sp. NH27 | reverse complement strand
GGTGGGCGAGCGGCAAGCGGAGTTGCTGTTCGGCCAGGGCCGGCACCCTGACGCCGACCGGATCGAGGCGGAGCTCCTGGAGGCGGGGGAGAGCCTGGTCGCGGCGCGGCGCGCGACCGTGCTGGGTCGGCCGGTCGGCGAGATCCCCCACCCGGTGCTCGCCCTGGATCTGGTGTTCCGGGGGCCGCCGTCGTTCCACGCGTGGTGGGCGCTGGATGACGACAACCGGCAGGTGCTGGAGGACTCCCACACCGCCGCGCGGGACCGGACGCTTCGGTGGCTGGAGGACGCGGTCGCCGGAGTGCGGTGGGGCAGGGGCGGCAAGCACCGGGCCGGCGTCGATGGCCTGGCGGTCGCGGTGTTCCGCCACTACGACAACCGCAAGGGCTCACCCTTGCTGCACGACCACGCCCTGGTGTCGGTGAAGGTCCGCCGTCCCGACGGGAAGTTCGGCAACCTCGACACCGCGCAGGTCTTCCGGCACGTCGTCGCGGCGGGCACCCTCTACCAGCTGCTGCTGCAAGAGGAGGTCACCGAGAGGCTCGGGGTCGCGTGGGAGCCGCGGGAGGTCACCGAGGGCCTGCGGCCGGTCATGGAAGTCGCCGGTATCCCGCATGAGTTGATCGCGTGGCAGGGCACGCGCCGCAGGGACATCGCCGACTACGTCGACGTGCTGGCCGACCAGTACGAGGTGAAGCACGGCCGCCGGCCGGGGGAGCGGGCCTCCTACGCGCTGGCCCGGTGGGCGGCTGAGGAGACCCGGCCGCCCAAGGTCGTGCGCCCGCTGCCGCAGCTGCGGACACGGTGGCGGGCCTCTGCGGTAGCGCGGTTCGGCGAGCAGCTGGTCGACGGGCTGCTGCGCCTGGCCCGCGCCGCGGCCGCCAAGGTCCTGGCCCGGGTGCGGCCCGTGGTCGACGTCGCCCTGGCGGCCGTCGACGTCGCCGCGGTCGTCTACGTGATGCGCGGCAGTTTCGGCCGCCGGCACCTGCTCGCCGAAGCCCGCCGCCACCTCGCGCAGACGCTGCGCGGCGCCCGCCACCAACCCGGCCTGGACGAACGGATCGTGGACACCGCGCTGTCCGAGCACTGCACCCCGGCCGGCCACGGGCCGGACACCTTCACCGCGGACTTCTCCCGCCTCTACCCGCCCGGGACCGCCGCCGACCGGGCCGCCATACGGCCGCTGGCACGCCGCAGGGACGCGACCGGCTACCAGCGCGCACAGACCGCCGCAGCGGTCCTGCAAGGCCGCCTGCGGGCCTCCCGCCGCGCCCGGCGGCCCGCCGGCCGACCCGCCCCCGGTGTGGTACAGGCAGGCCCCGCCGCGCAGCCGCTCAACGCCCGGCGCCCCGCCCACCGAGCGGGCCGACCAGCCCCGGCCGCGATGCAGGACACGGACCTGGCCACGCTCCAGCACAGTGCGCATCGCATCGCGCTGATGGCCGCCCGCACCAACGCCGTCCTGGCCGCAGTTCACGAAGGCAACGCCGCCGCCCGGGGCGGCAGCAGACCGCCGGCCCCGCCAACCGCGCCGCAGCCTCCCTCCCCGCACCAGCGCACCGGAAGGACACCATGACCGCCAAGCAGCCCACCGAGAAGCAGCTGCGACTGGCCCGCCAGCTCGCCGGGATCTCCAAGGCGAACCGGCGCCGCCTGGCCGCCAACCTGTCCCGCCTGCCGCGCCCCCGGCAGGGCCGGATCGGCAGCGCCGCAGCCCGACGCGATGCCCGCGCCCTGTCCCGGCTGCGGTCCTCCCGCCAGTGGCGCGGCTGACCGTGCACGGACGGGATCGCACAGCGGCAGACGCGCGCGTACGCCACCGCGGACGCCTGCCCCGGGCGGTGAACCGTCCAGATCGGTCCTCATCTGGCGGGGCCGCCTGGCAGGGTGGTGCCGTGAGTGAATCTGCAGGCAGCCGCCGGGCTCCGGTGACGACGTGGGAGTACGCCGTCTCCGCCGCCGACCAACTGCTGCTGTGGCACGCCGACGGCGCTCCGGACGCGCTCCGAGAGCCGCTGCGGACCCGGACGGTGGTGTTGATGGCCGCCGCGGTCGCCGACACCGCCCGCGGACGCGGGATGGCGGGCGCGGCCGTGACCGGGGTGCCGCTGGACGCCGCGGCGGCGTGCGTGCAGCTGCACGCGGCCTCCGCCCTGGAGGGATGCGGCGCACCGGCCGGGGCGGGCGCCGAAGAGGTCGGCCTGCTCCTGGAGGCGTACGGCGCACCGGAGTTCGAGGCCGTCCAGACGGCCGTGCTGGAGGCGCTGGAGCACCATCTCCAGGACGCGGGCGGCGGCCCGGTCACGATCGCCGACCGGGGCGATGTCCTGCGGCAAGCGGAGCGCAGGCGGCGGCTGGAGGCCCTGGCCGACGTCGTCGGGGAAGACTTCTGATCCGAACGGAAGAGGTTGGGCATGGCTGTCGACGTGGTGAGCGACCGGCTGGGGGAGCTGTACCCGCAGGGGTACGTGCCGGTGTCCGATGTGCTGGCCGGGCCGGGAGCGTCGTCGTCCTGGTCGGATCCGTGCCCCCGCATCCACCTCGCCCGCTACCCCCACCCCGTGCCCGGCAACGCACCGTGCCCGGACGGTGGCGGCGTCTCCCTGCTGGCCACCGAGCCGCTGCCGTACACGGATCTGCTGCAGCGCATGCCCGCACGTGGCGCCGGCGACTGGACGGCCGCCGACAGCGGCCACGCCAGCGCCGCCTACGGGGTGCAGCAGCACCTCGTGGACGGGGGGATCGTTGACGACCTGGTCGTGCTGAACACCAAGCCGACCCTGACCGTGGTGACAGCGGCGATGCGCCGCCACCGGGCCTGCTCCACCGTCACCGTCACCGACGGCGCGAGCGACACCGTGCTGATCGGCATCCGTCCCCGTCCCGACTTCCTTGCACCGGACCGCGTCACGATGACGGTGACCGCCGCCGACGGCCCCCACACCCCGCTGCTCCGCGCCCTGTACGCCCCGGCCCTGCTGGCCTGGCGCGGATGGTGGCGCCGGTCGACCTCGTCCGCGCATGAAACGCCCGTGCCGTGGCCACAGGCCCTGGAGCTGGCCGGGCCGGACGTTGACCGGCCTCACCGCATCCGGATCGAGGACGTCGCGCAGATCCGCCTGGCGTAGCCCAGGGCCGGCGGCGGGCGGTTCGACGGCCTTCAGCCGGTTCGAGGCTGCGTTTCCGCCACGTCGCCACGGCGATGCCGACGCCTGGCTACGGTGGTCGGATGGCGAAGCGCAAGGGGGCACGCGGCGGATCGACTCTGCCCAGGCCGGTCACCGGCAGGCGCCTGATCGACGGATGGGCCGGACCGCAGGGAGGCCGGGTCAGGCTGGCCCGCCCCGGCGAAGTCGCCGCCGTCGACGGCCTCCTGGAGGTCACGGGCGTCGACGTCGACGAACGTGTCGCCGACAGCGTGAACGACGGCAGCCTCGCCACGACCCTGCGCGCCGGCCTCGATCACGGGCAGGAAGGCATGTTCCGGGAAGTTGCCCAGGCCGCCATGAAACGGGACCTGTCCGCTGCCGTCCCCGGGCTCTCCCTGGTCCTGGTCGGCGAAGACAGCTCCGGGACGCCGACGGCGGCCCTGCTGGCGCTGCCGCCGGCCTCGCTGGTCTCCGGCGCGGCCGGCCACGGAGTTCCCGGCGAGCAACTGCTCAGCTTCTGCATGGCGGTGGCAAAGAT
The DNA here is from genome assembly GCF_056859195.1 of Streptomyces sp. NH27. Lineage (NCBI taxonomy): Bacteria > Bacillati > Actinomycetota > Actinomycetes > Kitasatosporales > Streptomycetaceae > Streptomyces > Streptomyces sp. NH27. The sequence goes on along the minus strand of NZ_JACEGK010000221.1, from coordinate 8,448 downwards.
CAGCGCTCTCGCGGTCGCCGAACCTGTCCGCGGACACGGCTGGGGAAGCCAGCTCCTCAAGAGAGCCGTGCAGGTCTACCAGCAGCTCCAGTTCTTCCTGCTCTACGGGCAGTACGACGCCGACTCCACCCTCGAAGCCTTCTACGGCCGGCACGGCTTCACCTCGCTCACGCCGGGGGAGGGGCTGGACCTGGAGCCGCTCCTTGGCCTTCCGATCGGCCTCACTCCCGGCCCCACCGAGCGGATGTTCACCCGCTGGCGCCGATAGACCGACGTTCGTGCGTCTGGGGTCGGCGGCAGGTCCACAGGCTGTCTGCCACGGACAGCGAGAGGTCCGGCCAGGCGGGCAGCGCCTGGGGTTTCTGCTCTAGCGGGTGGCCCGGTTGGATTCCCGATCGGAAGCGGCATCGGCGGCGAACGATTCCAGGCCGCTGCGGGGGTGCATGTACACGTAGCGGTTGGCCGCGAGGACTTGCACGGTGTTGAGTTCGTCGACGGCGGCTGCCGGCAGGGTGCCCATGGTGTTGAGCGGGCCCAGCGCCACCAGGTGCCGGGGGCCGATGGGCAGCACCATGGAGGTCGCGTCACCGAAGGCCATCCCGTATTCCGTTTTGCGGCCGTCCTGGTGGATGGTCACCCCAGGGTTGTCGCCGATCAGGAACTGGCCCGATTCGGGTGTGTGGATCTCCACCTGCCACGTTGACGCCATGTGCTGCACTTTGCGGAGGGTGTCCTCGACGCTGGTCCTGAACAGTTCCCCGCTCTCGTGTGCCTGGACGGCCTGGGAGCGGGCGATGACCCGTTCGGCGTAGGCTCCGATCGCCCCACGGCTCTCCAGGTGCAGTCCGGTTTCTCGTAGAGCCTCGCGGCGTAGCTGCTCCGGGTACTTCCGGGGCAGGGCGGAGAGCATGTTGGCACGTGCTTTCTCGAACGCGTTGAGGTGCACTTCCTGGTAGCGGTAGGAGCGGACGTAGTGGAGCACGACCAGGTCGCGGAGCACCTCGGCATGGACGGATTCCGCGAACGGAGTACCCCTGCGCACCGCTTCGAGCGCGGCAGGGACACGTCGTTCGATGGCACCCCACAGCGCCTCTGCGGACACGGATTCGAACGCCACGAAGGTATCGACCCAACCGCACGACCGCGTGGGCTTCAACTTGTGATGCCGACCCGGGTAGCGCAGGTCGAACGGGAGCAGCCGCCAGCCGTTGGGCCCCGGCATGGTGAACTCCCTGAGGAGCACCTGGGACACAAGGTGCTGTCGCGATATCTGCTGAACTGCTCCCATGCACCCAATTCTGCCGGGAACGCCTCACCGCCCGCGAAGGGTTTCAGCGACAGGTCACGCCACCTGCCTCCGTCCACGAGCATCGTCATCACCGTGGCCGCCGCCCGGGCTGAGGGACAGTCACCACGGGCCTACGCGGCGGTGCGCAGCGGCCGGTCGGGTCGGCAGATCGGGCAGGGTGCGGCTTCCGGGCGTTCGAGTACGGCGCGGGCCTGCTCGGTGCTCGCGGGCCGGGAGACGTCGCGCACGGCCCGGCAGTCGCCGCGGTGCACGATCCTGGCCGGGCCGCGCTCAGGCCCGAAGTACACCGGTTCCTCGATCCGCCACCGCGCCTGCACGCCGTGGCCTTCGGTCGGCACTGTGTCGTAGCGCTGTCCCTCGATGGGCTCGCAGGCGTCGGCCGGCGCTCGGAAGTCCACTGCGGCCGGGAGCGCCAGGAGCTGGCCGCGCTCGGTGCTCTGGCTCGGCAGGTGGATCTGGAGGTCCACCCACCAACTGCCGTCAGCTTCGCGGCGCCGCGCCTTCACCACGGCGTACAGGGTCTGGCCGTCCGGGAGCCGCACCTTCACCAGCGGCCCGTCGGCCGGCGGCAGCGCCGCTTCTGTCGCGTCCTCGCTCACTGTTCTAATCTAGTTCGATTCCTTGGTGGAACGTAGTGCGAGGCGTGTGGAACGCCGGCGCCCACACAGCGGGGCTGGCGTTCCACGGACATCACTACCGCAGGTCACAGGCGTGGAACTCCGGTAAATGGCGGCCCGGGCCGCGCGCGGTGCACCCGGGCGGTTGCTCAGATGCTTGCACCGGTCGCGGAACACGCCGACCTCCACCCGGTGCGTTCCACTGCCGTACCGGGACGCGCGCCGCCCTGGTTGAGGTGCGCCCGGTCCGCACCCCGCTCGGCACCGGTGCGCGTTCCCGTGCGAAGTGGCCGGACAAGGGGGAGACCCGGACACACCGGGCCCCCTTGTCCGCGCGGCTGGCCATGCCCGTGTTGCCGCGGTCCCACCCCTTGACCGCAGGTGCCGACAGACGTGTTTCCCCTGGACCGGCCCTGCACCGGGCCGTGAACAGACCGCGGACAAGGGGGCCTCGTGCACGGTGGCCGCCTGCTCGCGCGCCTGGCGGTGCGCACCGCCAGGCGCGGGCGGTCCTGACCGGTGGGAGTGCGAAGGAGAGACGCGATGACAGACGCGATGACAGACGTCGTACGGCCGGCCCCGCGGCGGCAACGGGCGGTGCATGCTGGGGAGGTGCAGCCCGCGTTGCCGCCCGCTGGCCGCTCGGTGCAACCGGCGGGCCCGCACCGGGTAGGCCACTTCGGCTGGCACTTGCGCGGCCACTGCGGGTGCCACTTCCGTGCCCATCGACCAGCCGCACCACATTCCCGCAGGTCACGCACCTTTTACCGGGCCATCCCGGCTCGTCACAACCCTCTTCCCTCCCTTGCTATGACAGACGCAGGGGAGATCATCGGGTTCTGGGGTGTTCCCCGGTCCCCCTCGGGCCGGGGGGCCGCGTCGCCCGACCGGTGGCCGGGCGGTGGTGGAGGAACGCCGGGGAGGCAGGGCTGATGGGCGGGAAGCGGATCACGAACCCGGCCGGGTCGTCGAACGCGCTGCGCGATGACGTGCTGAAGGTGCTGGGTGTGCTGAAGGTGGCGACGGCCGACCAGATCCAGCGCGTGGCTGCGCCGCACCTGACCTACCGCCACACCACGAAGCCGACCGCGGCGAAGCGGAAGGAGGCCCGCACAGCGGCGCACCGCGGGGCGCTGGCGGACCTGCGGGCGAGCGGGGAAGTGCTGTTCGGCGGGAACACCTCCCGGGGCGAGGGGCTGCGGCTGCTGACCCCGCTCGGTCTTGACGCCGCCATGCGCCCCCTGGACCGGCCGAAGGATGAGATGGGCGGTACCGCGCGCGGCGCGGGCCGCTCCGGCGCACCGCACGCGATGGCGGTCAACGAGACGATCCTGGCGTTGATCCGCCCCAAGCCCGACCTGGCGCTGCTGGCCGGTGAACCGCCCGAAGCACTCGAGGCCGCGCAGGCCGCCGTCGATGCGCCGGGCGGGATCGGCAGCATCGGCTCGTACTTCACGGAGGTGGCGCTGCCGTCGGCGGGAACCTGGTCGACGCCGGGCAAGGGCGGCGTCCAGGCCGACATCGTCCTGACCGCTCCGGAGGCCGGGGTGCCGCTGCTGTTCATCGAGGTCGACAACTGCCACGAGGAAGCGGCCGTGCTCGCGGCGAAGTTCGACAAGTACAACCGGTTCTTCCTGCGGAAGGCCAAGGACACCGACGGCGCGGACAAGCCGATGTGGCGCACCCGCTGGAGCGGACACGAAGACCGGTACGGCGAGATGGTGCACCCGCCGGTGCTGCTGGTCTTCAACCCCGCCGGACCGCGGAACCCGAACGCCACCACGCAGCAGATCGCCGACCGCACCCGCCAGCACTGGGAAGGCCGGGCGGAGCGCGACCACACCACCTACGACCAGAAGATCCCGATCGTGGCGACCACCTTGGACCTGCTGCGCGAGCACGGCCCTGCGGGGTCGGCCTTCTGGCGCTTCGGCCGCCCCGGGCTGCAGACGCTCACCGACGCGATCGGCAACCCCCGACGCGCCGCCGCCATTGCCCGTCAGCGCGCCGAATGGGAACGCCAAGCGGCTGAGTACCGGGCGCAGGAGGCCCGGGAGCGGGAAGCCAAACGGCCCCGGTGCACCAGCTGCGGCGCGAAGTTCACCAACCAGCGCTGGACCGAGTCGGAGAAGAACACCTGGGGCGAGCCGACCGACAGCCACCGCACGCTGTGCGGGGACTGCAAGCAGACGGCGATCGAGACGGAGCGGGCCCGCAAGGCCGCCAAGAAGGAAGCCGCCAGGCAGCGGCGCGAGGCGGAGAAGGCCGCGCAGGAAGCTGCCGAAGCCGAAGCCGCTCGCAGGGCCAACCGGTTCCTGGGACGCTTCCGCTCCTGACGCACAGCCAGCAGGAAGGCGCGGGCCCCGACCACGGTCGGGGCCCGCGATGCTCTTCGGTGAGGCGGAGCGAGTCGCCGGGCCGGGTGGCGACGGTGCGGGTTCGGAGCCACCCGCCCGGACGTCAGCGCGGGCGAGCCGCGTAGGTGTCGTCGAGGACACGCTCGCCGGAGTGATTCAGGCCCTCATCGTCCACGAAGCCCAGCCCCTGCCCATGGTGCCTTCCGGCGTGGTCTTGGAAGAGGACGCACGGGTTGGTGCCGAGCTCCCCAAGCCCCCAGTCGCAGGTGCCCGGTTGGCGGATCTCGCGGGCACCGGGCACCCCAGCGCGCCAGACCATCCACATGTCCGTATCGCACATGCCGCTGTCGCTGATCCCGATCAGCGACGCGTGAGCGTCCTCGTGCCCCGGCTCCAACTCGCACTGCAACGTGGAGCGGACCTCCGGGGTGAGCATTTCGTCATAGCAGACGTCGAAGTGGGCGTTGTGGCCGCGGCGGCATCGCTCCGGAGGGTGCCCAGGGTCGATGGCGAGTTCTTCCCAGAACAAGTTCATCCCCGGCGTTTCCCGCACGTACGCAGACTCCCGAGGCAGGAGCCTCAGCCGCGCCGAACAGGGAGTGCGCTCCGGGGCAACCTCGGTTCCAGCAACGGGCTGCGTCGTCATACCGGGACAACGACGCAGGGCGCCGTGCTGAGCTCCGCCCAATGAGTGACACCGGTCCTCTTCCCCGCCCCGGTCAGCAAGCGCGGTGCCGAACTCCGCTACCGCGTCGTCGACCTTCAGCGGTGGACACGCAACCGGCCCCGCGGAGGCGCCGACGCCGGGGAGTAGACAGGCCAACTCGCCCTGTTTTCACGGTAAGTAAGCGTGGATACGCTGGCGGTCATGACTGGTCTTGATGACGAGATACGTGCGGCCCGGTCCCGAGCCGATGCATGGGAGGGTGCCGCTCAGCAGCGGGTACAACGGGAGGCAGAGCAGGAGACCGAGGTGCAGGCGCTGCTGCGGGAAGCGGTGGCGCGGCTCCGTCCGTTCGGCTCGGAGACCCTGGTCCGGGTCCAGCCGTCGACCTTCCGCGGCGAGTACGCGCAGGCGGGCGGCCAGCGCTACCGCCGGGTCTCCCAGCAGCGGTGCTGGTACATCGCCCGCATGTCCGGGCGGCGCAGGCTGGCCGACGGCGAGCTGGGTGACGAGTGGATGGACTCGCCCGTGCTGTTGCTGGACGACGGGACAGCGGGCCGGTTCTGGCTCGACAACGACCTCACCCCGAAGCGGGAAGGCGAGCACGTCTCCTCATTCGAACCCGAGCCGCTGGCGAAGGAGACCTTCTTCAACAACGCCGGCACCGACTTCCTGACCGACCTCAAGCGCGCACTCAGCGACGCGATCGTCCGCTACGAGCGGGACAAGCCCCGCTGACACGGCCGAGGGGCGGCCTGCCACCCGCAGACCGCCCCTGGCACGCGGCCGACTATGCCCAGTCCAGCCCCAGTTCAGCCAGTTGCGAGAGCTGGTCGGCGGTGAGCTTCGCGCGCCTGCTCTTCGTGTTGGAGATCCACACACCCAGCTTCACCAGCGTCCCCGCGCTGCTGCCGTTGCCCGTCCAGGCGAGTTCTTCAACGTGACCTCGAGGAACCGTCACGGAGCCCGTACGGGCCTTGTACTGCCGCAGGGCGGCAACTCCCCGCTCGAACGCCCCCGAGGCGCCCTGAGATGCCTTGGCGGCCTTGGCGGGGGCTTCCTCGGTCAGCGGCTGCACGCCGATGCCGGTGAGCTTGTTGCGTTGGGCGTCGGTGAGCTTGGCCCACACCACGGCCTGGCGCTGCTTGGCCAGCCACCGGCCGATGTCGTCGCCGTCGATCGTGGTGCCCGCCTCGATCGCGTCGACCGGCACCCGGGCCTGGCGGAGCTGAGCGAGGCCGGCGAAGTGCCGCTGCCACTCCAGCGGCCAGTCAGGGTTCCAGTCCGGGTCGATCTCGACCAGGGCCGCCGCCCGGTCCGGGTGGTCACCCAGCGCCCCGGGTCGCCTGAGATTGGACAGCCACTGCCCCACCGGCCGGTCCAGGGCCGTGGCCGACCGCGGGGCCGCCAAAGTCCCGTGGGCCTCGAAGTACGCCCGCGCCGCCGCCAGGTTCTCCTGGAACGCGCTGTCCGCCGCGCTCCACACCATCCCCAAGCCCTCCAGGCGCTTGGCCCGGCGGCCGTCCATCGACCCCGCCCCGTACGCCCTGCGCTGCTCAGCGATCCACTGCCCCAGCGGATACGGCCCCTCCTTGTGGTCGTACGGCACCCGCAAGTGATCTTCACGGTCACGGAACCGGCGGGCTGCCGCGTACCCCTTCGCCCAGTCCTGCCGCTCGGTGTCGATCACGTTGAAGGAAACCCACTCCGCGACCATCACCGGATCACGCGGGGCCGCGAACCGCAGCAGCAGACGGGTTTCCTCCTCATCATCATCGGGCGCTGAGCCGATGTTCTGCGACGGGTTCACGTCGCGTTTCTGGTCCTCCTGCGGCACGGCCAGCAATTCCACGGCCTCTTCGTCATGCGCCCGAAGACCCTGCAAAACCTGCACCAGCGGCCGGTAGCTGCCGGAGGTGAACATGTCCTCCGGGCGCTCTCCGTCCTGGAGGAAAACCGGCACGATCAAACTCGCCAGTTTTCCCTCTCCGGGCTTTTGCCGAAGTGCCCGACCGATTGCCTGCACGATGTCGTGCGGTGCCCCTTTGGGGTCCAGTAGGGCAACGCTATCGACGGCCCTGATGTCGACGCCCTCACCCAGAACGCGACAGTTGCACAGGATCGCGAGCCCGAGCCGGGTGGCGAACTCACCCAGCACCGACCTCCGCCGCTCGGGCACGTGATCGCCCATCAGCCAGTCAGCCCAGATGTGCGGCGGGTACTTCTCCGGGTTGTCCGCGTGCAGTTTCGCCGCGACCCGGGGCAGGCCCTCGGCGAAGGCGTTCGCCTCTATCGTCCGGTGATGGAACGTGATCATCGACTTCAAGCCGTGCTCCGCCGCCGTACGCAGCACCCCGGCCTGGAGCGCCGCCAGGCGCTGCCCGCGCAGCTCCTCTTCCTTCGCCTCCGGGCCACGCAGACGCTCCGGAGTGACCACCGGGTCGGTCAGCTCCATGACGATGATCTGATACCGCGCAAGGAGGCCCCTGGACACCGCCTGTGCCAAGGTCAGGCGGAACAGCACAGGCCCGAAGATTTTCGGGTCATCCATCGAGGCCGCCATCTCCTCCGGCAGCGCGTCACGGACCCCCTCGCGCACCTCCCACGTCGGCGGCCGCTCCTGCCAAATCCGCGGCGTCGCCGTCATGTACAACCGCCGCGCCGACGGGATCACACTCTGCGAATGGACGTCGGCCCACGCCTTCCCCAGCGAACCCGACGTGCGGTGCGCCTCATCGACCACCGTGAGGTCCATCGGGTCCATGCGCTGCCCGTAGACGCCCTCGAACGCCTCGGCCAGCACACCCAGCGAGGCGTACGTGCCGAACACCACCACCTGGCCGACCCCGTGCCACAACGCCAGCTGCGGCGCGCTCGTGGTCGCACGAACCTTCATCGACCACAGCTCCGGGTCCTCCTGGAGCGAGCACACCGCAACCGCCGGCCCCGTATGCCCGGCCGCTTTCCACGCCCGCACCGTCTGCGTCAGCAAATCCAGCGTCGGAACCAAAACCAAAATCCGACCGGACCCGGCGATACGCTTAGCCGCCGTAGCGGCAATAATCGTCTTACCGGTCCCGCACGCCGCGATGCACTGCCCGCGAAGACCATTCGCGGGAATCCCGCCCGGGGGAATATCGAGACCGCGCACGATAGCGACGACGGCCTCTTTCTGATGGTCACGCAGTTTCAGTTTCTCCGGCATTTCCCGCGCTCCTTAGCTGGGAATTGAGTGATGCAGGCGGGGAGTCGTCCCGGCGGAGGTGCGGGGGCCGGGGGTGGTGCTCACTGACCCCAGAGTCTACACAGTGCATCACGGTGACGCATCACCCGTGCGCACGGTTCCTCAGTACGGGTGACGGCTGCCCGATTCTGGCCCACGTGAGGCGTGTTAGCGTGTATGTTGCTGCGGGTGGTCCGGGTGACCGCCCGTCTGGTGGGGGAGGGGTTCGGGTGGAGCGTAGTGGAGCCCGTTCTCTGCGGTGGGGGCCGGCCCCGGTC
>NZ_JACEGK010000220.1:0-12162 GCF_056859195.1 Streptomyces sp. NH27 | reverse complement strand
GTCCGGCACCTGCTCGCGGCGGCGGTGGCCGCCATGACGTCGGCCGGGTGCGCCTGGTCGCTCCTGTTCACCGGCACCCCGCGGGTCTACGAAGGCGCGGGGTGGCGGTCCTTCGCCGCTCCCGGCTGGTCCGGCCCGCTCACCGACCGCGCACCGCACGCCGGCGCCGCGGCCGTACGCCCGTCAACACCCGCCGATCTGCCGGCCCTTCGGGCGCTGCGGGACGGCTTCGACGCGGTCCGCCCGCTGACCACGGTGCGGGGCGCGGACGACTGGGAGCATCGGGTCCCCGTCTGGTACGCGGCTCCGGCGCAGATCCTGGTCGCGGCCGACAGCGCGCACGACGGGTACTCATCAACGCGCTCCGGGTCGGCGTCGAGACTGTCCCCCGCCGCTCCCGCCGGCCGCCTGCTGGGCTTCGCCGTGCTCCGCCGCCCCGCACCCGATCAGGTCGAGATCGCGGAGATCGCCCTCGCCCCCGGCCACGGGGCTGCCGTGGCCGGCGCCCTGTTGTCGGCCGCCGCGGTCCGGGCCCGCGCGGCGGGCGCCACGACCGCGACCGTGCGGCTGCCCGCGGAGCCCGCCGTCGTCGGCGCGCTCCCCCGCCTCCTCGCGGAGCCCGTTCCCGCGGCCACTCACTACGGCATGGCCCGCCCGGTGCTCTCGCCGGCGGCGGAGGTCCTCGCGACCGTCACCGCGCCGGGCGCCTTCCACTGGTACGGCGACTCGTTCTGACCGGCGGTGCCGGTCGGGCAAGCCATGTCCGGACCGAGCCCACTCGGCCCGGACTGGGCAGCCGGGCTGCGGCGTCTTCGGGGGTTGAGACACCGGTGCAGCCCGGCTGCAGTCTTCAGACCGCCGGCGTGCGGGACCCGGCGGAGCCGGTGGCGTCCTCGGCGGCGGGATCCGCGGGCAGGTCCCGGGTGATCTGATCGATCCTCGACAGCCGACCGTCCGAGGCGAACCGCGCGAACATGTACCGCCGTAGCAGCCACCGGCAGAAGAGTCTCGTCCGGCGAATGTAGGCGGCGGCCGCAAGGCAGCGCTCAAGACCGAGTTCGAGACGGAGTTCAGGCCCGGCGGAAGCCCGGGTTCAAGCCGGTCCCTCGTGGTGGTCGGCGGCGCGGTCGGTCGCCCGGAACACCGGGACGGACGCGGCCGCGGCCGCGAACGCCTCGGGGCTCGGGTCGCGCACGATGCCGTTTCTGAGGAAGGCGCCTGCGCCGCGCGGGTTCTGGCCGGGGAACTCCCGTAGGACCGCGGCGCGTTCGACCTCGTCCAGTTCCACCAGGTCGACCTCGCGAGTGGTACGGCCGCGGGTGAGCCGGCCGCGGCCGGCCGCCCGGGCGTTCTTCACCCAGTCGGCGTGCGGGTACGCCTGGCACAGGTAGGGGACGCCGTCCAGCAGCACCGGAGCCAGCGGTGTGGTCCGCGGGAGCCCGCTGACGCGGCCGGGCACGGTCAGCAACTGCATCGGGCCGAACGGCAGGCCGACCCGGTGGAAGAAGATCACTAACCGGTTGCGGACGCGCTGCTTCGGCGTGCCGACGACGGCCACCGCCTCATGCGCGGGTCCGCCGCCCTCCGTGTCGGTGGCCGCGCCGGACCGCGAAGTGCCGCTGACCGCCGCGGTGTTGACGAGGTAGCACAGCAGCGCGAGGCCGGTGAGCAGCGCCATGGTGATCGACCGGGCCTCGACCCGGTGGTTGACGAAGGCGGCGCCGTTCACGGACGCACCGATCATGCACAGCAACCCGATCACCGAAGTCGCCATCAGGGCGGGCCGTTTGGTGCCCATGGCGGTCATCAGCGTGTGGATCGACCCGCCGAACAGCACGATGCCCAGCCAGGTGTGGATGGCCAGGACCGCGGGCGTACTCGTCAGGGCGTGGCCGAAGGCCGAGCCGATGCCGGTGCCGGTCGGGGGCCGCCCGTCATAGGCGTTGACCCACATGCCGAACGCGTACTGGACGACGAGCACCACGGCGATGCCGAAACTGGTCTTGCGCAATGCCGCCAGGGCTTCGTCAGGGGTGCCTTTGGTGCCCATACCCATGCTCATCTCGATGTCCGCTTCCTGTGTCGTTCGTGGGGACGGTGCTCGGCAAACGGTTGCGGAGGGGGTGGGTGCCAGGGCGCCGGCTGCCGAGGGTTCCGGCTTCCAGGCTTCCCGCCCCGGGACGGCATGGTCAGGTGCGGCGGCGGTAGGCACGGACGGCGAGCGGCGCGAACACCGCCATGACGCCCACCGACCAGGCCAGCGTCTCCAGTACCGGCCGGGCCAACGGGCCGCCGAGCAGCAGCCCGCGGCAGGCGTCCATGGCGTGCGTCGTCGGGTTGAGGTGGACCCATGCCTGCAACCAGCCGGGCATGCTCTTCGTCGGGGTCAGCAGGTCGGTGCCGAAGGCCAGCGGAAACAGCGTCAGGATCGCCACGCCCTGCACTCCGCTGGGCTCCTTGATGACGACGCCCGCGAAGACGTAGCCCCAGCTCAGGCAGAACGCGAACACGGTCACGAGCAGGCAGGCCGCCAGGGCCCGCCAGCCGTTGGCGTGCATCCGGAAGCCCAGGGCGTAGCCGAAGCCGAACAGCGCGGCCAGCGACACGACATAGCGGATCATGTCGCCGAGCACCGAGCCGATCAGCGGGGCGGCGCGGGCGATCGGCAGGCTGCGGAACCGGTCGAAGACGCCCTTCTTGATGTCGGCGTTGAGGTTGATGCCGGTGGCCATCATGCCCGCCATGATCACGGTCATCACCATCGCGGCGGGGAAGATCGTCTCCAGGTAGGCGTGGGTGGTGCCGGCCACGGCGCCGCCGATCAGGTAGACGAACATCGCCAGGAAGATGATCGGCAGGAAGATCGCGTCGGCGAGACCCTCGGGCGTCCGCGCGATCTTCGTCATGCTGCGGCCGGCCAGCACCAGGCTGTGCCGGACCAGGCCGCCGGGGCGCTTGGCCGTGGGCTCACGCCGGACGGCGCTGCCGGTCGGGCCGGCACCGGCCGGCTCGACATTCTCGTCCCGCTCCGTGCTGGTCGTGCCGGTCATACCGCCACCTCCTCGGTGGTCTTGTCGCCGCTCTCGGTGTGCCGGCCGGTGAGGCTGAAGAACACCTCGTCCAGACTCGGCAGCCGCAGCGCGATCTCGACGACGGCGATGCCTTCGTCGCCGAGCCGGCGCAGCGTCTCGTGGAGCATCGCCTCGCCGTCGGCCGGCGCGGTCAGCAGGGTGCCGCCGGTGGTCTCGGGGTCGCGGCCGGTGGTCGACCGCATGACGCGGGCGGTGTCCGCGAGCCGGCCCGGGTCGGCGGGCCGCACCGAGAGGGTCTGCGTGCCGGTGAGTTGCTTCAGTTCCGCGGCCGTGCCCTCGGCGATCACCTTTCCGTGGTCGATGACGGTGATCGCGTCGGCCAGCGCGTCGGCCTCCTCCAGGTACTGGGTGGTGAGCAGCACGCTCACGCCCTCGCCGGCCAGCGTGCGGATCATCCGCCACAGGTCGTCGCGCTTGGCCGGGTCGAGGCCGGTGGTCGGCTCGTCGAGGAAGATCACCGCCGGGTTCCCGACCAGGCTCGCCGCGAGGTCGAGTCGGCGGCGCATGCCACCGGAGTACGTGGCGACCCTGCGGCCGGCGGCGTCGGCGAGCCCGAACTGGCCGAGGAGTTCGTCGGCGCGCGCCTTCGCACGGTCCTTGTGCAGATCGAGCAGCCGCCCGATGAGGACGAGGTTCTCGGCGCCGGTGAGATCCTCGTCGACCGAGGCGTACTGCCCGGTCAGTCCGATCATGCGGCGTACCTGCGGCGCCTGGCGGACCACGTCGAGGCCGCAGACCGAGGCGCGGCCCTCGTCCGGGGCGAGCAGCGTGGCGAGAATACGCACCGCCGTGGTCTTGCCGGCCCCGTTCGGCCCGAGTACGCCCAGGACCGAGCCCGGCGCGGCGGCGAGGTCGACGCCGTCGAGAGCGGTCACCTTCCCGAATCGCCTGACGAGTCCTTCGGCGCGAAACGCGTAGTCCATGGACGGAAGAGTGCTCCGCCGCGCTCACAGACCGCACTCACGCTGCTCGCAGCCGATCATCTCCGGTCCGGCCGGCCCCTCGGCCGCGGTGGCACCGAGGCCGCCGGCCCGGTCTCCGCCCGGCCGGCCCGGCGCAGCCGGTGAGCGCGGGACCGGCAGGTCAGAGCGGGGCGGGACCGGTACGCGGGAGGGTGTTCGCGGACGCTGCGGAGCCGATCTGTTGCGCTAGGCTGTGAAGCCGGGCCAGGTCACCGGCCATGAGGCGCTGTGGGCTCGTCGACTCCGCCGCGGCCGACCGGCCGGCCGCAGGTATCGGGGGGTGCTTGTGATGAGGATCGGGGTTCTCGGACCGCTGCAAGTGGTGGTGGACGGGCGACCGGTCGAGGTCGGTGGTGCACGGCTGCGCACAATGCTCGTGCGTCTGGCGCTCAGCGCCGGGCACGTGGTGGCCGTGGACACGCTCAGCGCGGCGCTGTGGCCCGAGGACGGCCCCGTCGACCCGGCACACGCCCTCCAGTCGCTGGTGTCACGGCTGCGCCGGGCGCTGGACGGCAAGGTCCCGCTGCGTTCGGTGAGCGGGGGCTACTGCCTGGACATCGCGGTCGACGACGTGGACGTGCTGCGCTTCGAGCGGATGGCGCGCCGGGGCCGGCAGCTGCTGCGGGAGGGCGACAGCCGGGGTGCGGCGGCCGTGCTGCGTGAGGCGCTGGACCTGTGGCGGGGCGAGTCCCTCTGCGGGCTGGGCGCCGCGCCGTTCGCGGCTGAGGCCACGGCTCGCCTGGAAGAGGTCAGGATCGGCGCGGTCGAGGACCGGATCACCGCCGAGCTGGACTTCGCCACCGACCACCGGCAGGCCGTCGCCGAGTTGGAGGCGCTGGTCGCGCGGTTCCCGCTGCGGGAGCCGCTGCGGGTGCTGCTGGTACGCACCCTGCACGCGCACGGGCGCCACGCCGAGGCGCTGGCCGCGTTCGAGGAGTACCGGACGCTGCTCGCCGAGGAGTTGGGCACCGACCCTGGCCAGGACCTGCGCGACGTGCACCTGACGGTGCTGCGCGGCACCCCGGCGCCCGGGACGGAGCCGGCGGCCCGCCCCGCGGGCAATCTCCGCGCGCCGGTGAGCAGTTTCGTCGGCCGCGCCCGCGAGGTCGCCCAGGTCAGCGGGCAGTTGTCACAGGGGCGGCTGGTGACGCTGGTCGGTCCTGGCGGGGTCGGCAAGACCCGGCTGGCCACCACGGTCGCGGGCACCTTACGGGGCGACATGCCGGGCGGGGTCTGGGTGGTGGAGCTGGCACCGGTCACCGACGGGCGCGATATCGTCCCCGCCGTGATGGGCGCGCTGGCGCTGCGCGAGGGCGGTCCGCATGACGCGCGCGGCCCCGAAGACCCGCTGGGCCGGCTCGTGGAGGCGCTGTCCTCGGCCCGGAGCCTGGTCGTGCTGGACAACTGCGAGCACCTGCTGTCGGAAGTGGCCGGTTTCGTGGCGGAGTTGCTCGGCCGATGCCCGCGGCTGCGGGTGCTGGCCACCAGCCGCGAACCGCTGGACATGCCCGGCGAGACGCTGTGCCCGGTGCAGCCGCTGGGCCTGCCCGGGACGGGGGCGAGTGCCGCGCAGGCGGTCGCCCACCCCTCGGTCCAGTTGTTCGTCGACCGGGTCACGGCGGTCCGCCCCGACTTCGCCGTGCACGACGGCAACGTGGCGGCGGTGGTGGAGGTGTGCCGCAGGCTGGACGGGTTGCCGCTGGCGATCGAACTGGCGGCCGCGCGGCTGCGCACGATGCCGCTGGAGCAGGTGGTCAAGCGGCTGGCCGGCCGGTTCCGGCTGCTCGGCGGCGGCAGCCGCACCGCGCTGCCACGGCACCGCACGCTGCGCGCGGTGGTGAGCTGGAGCTGGGAGCTGCTGGACAAGGACGAGCGGTGGCTGGCGGCGCGGCTGGCGGTCTTCCCCAGGGAGATCACCCTGGAGGCAGCTGAAGGGGTGTGTCTGCTGGGCAAGTTGACGCCCGACACGCTGCTCGACCGCATCTCCGCGCTCGCCGACAAGTCGCTGCTGCAAGTGGTCGACGGACCCGACGCGCGGTACCGCCTGCTGGAGACGATCCGCGAGTTCGGCCTGGAGCAGCTGGCGGACTCGGGCGAACTGTCCGAAGCACGCCACCACCACGCCGCCTATTTCCTGGAACTGGCCGAGAGCGCGGCCGAAGACCTGTACGGCGGGGCCCAGTTGAAGTGGATCCCGCGCCTCACCTCCGAGCAGGACAACCTGCTGGCGGTGCTGCAGTACGCGGTCGCCCACGACAGCGGCGACATGGCCGTGCGGCTCGGCGCCGCGCTCGGCTGGTTCTGGACGCTTCAGGGCAACCACGCCGACGCCGCCGACCGGTTGCACCAGGCGCTGCGGGTGCCGGGAGACGCGCCGCTGCCGCAGCGCGCGACGGCCACGGCTCTGCACCTGTTCAATCGGGTGCTGGCCGGCCGGACATCCGACAGCGACTCGGAATACGACCAGGCCAGGCTGGTGGCGGCCACGGTCCCGGAGGCCGCGGCGTACCCGGCCCGCGCGCTCATCGAGGCGACTTTGGCCCTGACCGTCGACGACACCCCCGCCGGGACCGGCGCGATCGACCGGGACCTGATGCACTGCGACGCGTGGGGCCGCGGCACGCTGCTGATGATGCGGGCCTTCCTGCGCGGCAACCACGGGGACATGGCGGGCCTTCACGACGACCTCGTGCAGGCCGTGGCCGCGTACCGCGGGTCCGGCGAACGGTGGGGGTTGTCCATGGCGCTGACCGCGCTCGCGGACGCCGACGCCGTGTTCGGCGACTTCGAGGCGGTCATCGAGGAGTTGAGCGAGTCGATCCTGCTGCTACAAGAGCTCGATCCGGCCGAGGCGGCGATCTCGCAGCGTGCGGCACGCGCCACCGCGCGCACCAAGCGGGGCGACATCGATCGGGCGCGCGCCGAGTTGGCGGAGATGCTCCAGCCGGGCGCCGGTACCGGAACGAGCCGTGAACTGCTCTTCGCCCGGATCGCGTTGGGCAACCTCAACCGCACCTCGGGCGACCTGGCGGAGGCCGCCCGCCAGTACCACGAGGCCCGCGAGGAGATGGCCCAACTGCCTTCCGCGTCACCGCTGTTCCGTGCGGTGCTCGGCGCGGCGCTGTCACACCAGGCGGTGGCCGAGGACGATCTGGTGGGCGCGGCGCGCCATGCCGCGGAGGCGTTCCGGCTGGCTTCTGCGGTGCCGGACATGCCGGTGGTGGCGCAGGCGTCGGTCGCGGTCGCAGGGCTGCTGGCGCACCGGGGCGAACCGGACATCGGGGCGGAGGTGCTGGGCGCGGCCGACGTACTGCGCGGTGCGCCCGACGCGTACAACCCGGAGGTGGTACGGCTGGTGGACGTTTTGACGGCGGCGCTGGGCGAGGTCGGCTTCACCGGGCGCTACGCGCGGGGCCAGGCGCTGGACCGGGCGGCGGCACACGCGTTCATCGAGGCGCGGCTGGCGTGAACCGGCCGCGCCGCCGCCCCCGGCGCCGACGGAAGAAGGGCGGCCGGGGGCGGCGGGGCAGCGCCGACAGCGAGCGCGCCTGCCATGCGCGTCACGTGCGGGCCCTGCCGCGGCGCGGCGTCAGTTGGGTGCGGGCAGCGTGTCGGGGGCGTACGCGCGCACGATCCCGACCGTGTCGGAGATGCCCGACCCCTTGACCACCTTGCCGTCCCGGAACTGCCAGAAGTGCACGAAGTGCACGTCGAACTCGCAGCCGGACGCCCGGAACCGGCCGCTCCAGCCGCCGATGGCCGCGGCCCACTCCCCCTCGACGTGCACCTCCTGTACGTCGAACCGGGTCTCGTCCAGGTAGTCCAGCGCGCTGGAGAAGTAGGCCGCGGCGCCTCCCAATCCGGAGTAGCTGCCCTCTGACCAGGGCAGGGAAGGCGGCGTCTCGATCTCGACCAACGGATCGAACAGCTCCAGCACGGCCTCGATGTCCGCCCGGCCGAGACCGTCGTACAACGTGTCGACAAGTGCGCGCAAGTCGTCCGTCATGCTCATCCTCCCAAGTCCTCGGCCGCGGGAGCCCGCGACCTCGCCTCCGAGTTTCGCGAGGGTTGCCGGGATCTTCTGTGCACTGATTGCTGCAATCTCGGCGCCGCCGGCCGGCTCCCGGGGCGCACGCGCCAGGGGCACTGCCGCACGTGTGGCATCGGGCCGACCCGGTTCAGGGCGCCGGAACGCACCCGCACAACTCGTCGCCGAGCGGACTGCGGTGGTGTGAGAGCCGCCGCCTCGCGGTGCGCCCGGCTGTGCGTTGTGGCGCCGCTACCAGCGTGCGGGCGTGGTGCGCGCGCCGGGTGGGTGCTGCTGCGCGCCGGCGTGCGGGGTGAGCAGACGGCGCGCGGGCGAGCGTGCTCCCGTAGGCCGCTTCACCACGGTGGTTTACACCACCGGGGGCGCGAAGGCGCCCCCCGCAAGCTATACCGCGGTGCGGCCCGCGGCTGCTTGGCTGATCTCTGCGCGGAATCAGCCGCATTACCTTCCGACGCCCGTCCTCGCCCGCCAACACCCTTGACGAACAGCTCTGTTCACTCTGTTCAGGTCTCCGCACACTGTCCGTCCTGCTCGTCCTCCGGGAGAAAACGTGCCCGAACCGGTACCCACCACCGGCGCCACCACCGACGACCCCGCCGCCGAACCAGCGAGCGGCGCACGGCTCACCAGTCTCACCACCCAGGCGGCGCGCCAACTCGCGACCACCACCAAGTCCGAACCGCAGATGCAGGGCATCAGCTCCCGCTGGCTGATCAGGATGCTGCCCTGGCTGGACATCAAGGGCGGCACCTACCGGGTCAACCGGCGCCTCCAACTCCGCGTCGGCCGGGGCCGGGTGGAGTTCGAGCAGAACGGCGCCGACGATGTCCGGGTCATCCCGGAGACCCTCACCGAGCTGCCGCCACTGCACGGATACTCCGACACCGGAGTGCTCACCGAGCTGGCCGCCCGCTTCCAGGTCAGGGAAGTACGCCCCGGCGAGGTGCTGTTCGAGGCCGGACAGCCGATCACGGACACCTACCTGGTCGTCCACGGCCGGCTCACCCGCTACGCCGCCGGCATGTACGGCGAGGAAGGCGTCGTCGGGGTCGTCACCGACGGCGACCAACTGGGCGACGAGGCCATCGGCCGGTCCGACCCGCGGTGGACGACCTCGGTACGCGCCGACACCGCGGGCGTGGTGCTGGTCCTGCCCTGGCAGACCGTCCAGGAGCTCACCGCCCGCGAGCCGTCGCTGGCCGCGCACCTGACGGCGTACGCCGAGCAGCAGCGGCTGCCCACCAACCGCCGCGGCGAGGCCGACATCCCCATGCAGGCCGGCCACTTCGGCGAGCCGGCCATCCGCGGCGGCTTCGTCGACTACGAACTCGCGCCGCGCGAATACGAGTTGTCGCTCACCCAGACCGTCCTGAAGGTGCACAGCAGGGTCGCCGATCTCTACAACGACCCGATGGACCAGACCCAGCAGCAACTCCGGCTGACCATCGAGGAGATCCGCGAGCGCCAGGAGTGGGAACTGGTCAACAACCGCGAGTTCGGGCTGCTGTACAACACCGACTACGGCCAGCGC
This sequence comes from Streptomyces sp. NH27, assembly GCF_056859195.1. NCBI lineage: Bacteria > Bacillati > Actinomycetota > Actinomycetes > Kitasatosporales > Streptomycetaceae > Streptomyces > Streptomyces sp. NH27. The sequence goes on along the minus strand of NZ_JACEGK010000220.1, from coordinate 2,529 downwards.
ATCAGCACCTTCTCCGGCCCGCCGACGCCCGACGACCTCGACGACCTGCTCGCGATGCGCCGCAAGACCCGGCTGTTCATCGCCCACCCGAAGGCGATCGCCGCCTTTTTCCGGCAGTGCAACAAGCGCGGTCTGGTACCCGGCACGGCCGACGTCGACGGGCACGAGGTCCCCGCCTGGCGCGGCGTCCCGATCTTCCCGTGCGGCAAGATCCCGATCAGCCCGCAGCGCACCAGCAGCATCATCGCGCTGCGCACCGGCGAGGCCGACCAGGGAGTCGTCGGCCTGCATGCGACCGGCATCCCCGAGGAGTACCAACCCGGCCTGAACGTCCGCTTCATGGGCATCAACAGCGCCGCGATCGTCAACTACCTCGTCACCGCCTACTACTCGATGGCCATCCTCGTGCCCGACGCGGTCGGCATCCTGGAGAACGTCCAGCTCGGCCGGGTCGAGTGACCGCGACGAGCGACCGAGCGGATTACGCGATGAGCACGCCCCCACACGCCGGTACCGCGCGCCCGCTGCTGCCCGGGCCGCCGGCCTTCCCCCGTCCGGCATCCGCCCGCCGCACCGGCGCGATCCCCGGGCTCAGGTACCAACCCGCCCCGCCCGCCGACCCGCAGAAGGTCGGGGAGGTCGACCGCCGGCTGGAGGCGTGGGCGCGCGAACTCGACCTGTTCCCCACCGCCTGGACCGGGGACTTCGCCGGATTCCAGTTCGGCCGGGCCGTCGTGCTCCAGCACCCCGGCGCGGCGGACCTGGACCGCCTGACCGTCGCGGGCAAGCTCCTGCTCGCCGAGAACCTCGTCGACGACTGCTACTGCGAGGAAGAGGAGGACCGCGGCGGATCGCACCGCGGCCTCGGCGGCCCGCTGATCATCGCCCAGTCGGCGATCGACCCCTTCCACGGCACGCCCGAATTCGAGGAGGACTGGCGGCAGGGCATGCAGGCCGACGGGCCGCTGCGCTCGTACCACTGGGCGATGAAGGACTACGCCGCCTTCGCCACGCCCAGCCAGACCACCCGCTTCGTCCACGACATCGCCCGTCTGCATCTGGGCTACCTCGCCGAAGCCGCCTGGGCCGAGACGAAGTTCAAGCCCAAGGTGTGGGAGTACCTGGTGATGCGCCAGTTCAACAACTTCCGCCCCTGCCTGTCGATCGTGGACGCGGTGGACGGCTACGAACTGCCCGAGCCGGTCTACTCCCGCCCGGAGATCCAGCGGATCACCGCGCTGGCCTGCAACGCGACGACCATCGTCAACGACCTCTACTCCTTCACCAAGGAGTTGGAGACCGATCCGAACCACCTCAACCTGCCGCAGGTCGTGGCCGCCAACGAGCGGTGCGGGCTGAAGGCGGCCTATCTGCGCAGCGTCGAGATCCACAACCAGATCATGGCGTCCTTCGAGGAGGAGGCCGCCGCGCTGTCGGCGACCTCACCCGTCGTGGCCCGCTACGCCCGCGGGCTGTCGGACTGGGTGGCCGGCAACCACGAGTGGCACGCGACCAACACCCACCGTTACCACCTGCCGAACTACTGGTAGGCGCAGCTCGCTTCACCAGCACAGCACAGCACCCTGTACAAAGGAGTCAGCGTTGACCATGTCCCACCGCGTCACCACCACGGCACCGGTGCCGACCCAGTCCACGTACCAGACCCGCGTCGCGGACTACTGGAACGCCGAGGAGAACCCGGTCAACCTCGAACTCGGAAAGATCGACGACCTCTACCACCACCACTACGGCATCGGCGACGCCGACTGGTCGGTGCTCGACGAGACCGACCCCGGCCTGCGCCGGGCGCGGATCACCGCGGAACTGCACCGCCTGGAGCACGCCCAGGCCGAACTGCTCGCCGCCCACCTTGGGCCGCTGTCCCCCACCGACCGTGTCTTCGACGCCGGTTGCGGGCGCGGCGGCGGCAGCGTCGTGGCGAACCTGCGCTACGGCTGCTCCGCCGACGGCGTGACGATCTCCACCAAGCAGGCGGAGTTCGCCAACGCGCAGGCCCGCGCCCGCGGTATCGACGGCAAGGTCCGCTACCACCACCGCAACATGCTCGACACCGGCTTCCAGACCGGCGGTTACGCCGCGTCCTGGAACAACGAGTCCACGATGTATGTCGAGTTGGAGCTGCTCTTCGCCGAGCACGCCCGGCTGCTGCGCCGCGGTGGACGCTACGTCACGATCACCGGCTGCTACAACGACACCTACGGGCGGGCATCCCGCGAGGTGTCCCTGATCAACGCCCACTACATCTGCGACATCCACCCGCGCTCGGCGTACTTCCGGGCGATGGCGGCCAACCGGCTCGTCCCCGTCCACGTCGAGGACCTCACCGCGACCGCCATCCCGTACTGGGAACTGCGCAAGGAGGCCGACCACCTGGTCACGGGCGTTGAAGAACCGTTTCTGACGGCGTACAAGAACGGCAGCTTCCAGTACCTGCTGATCGTGGCCGACCGGGTCTGAGCGAACACGTCCGCCCCGCGCACACGCCGAGCGGCGCGCGCCGGCCACGGG
>NZ_JACEGK010000219.1:0-12266 GCF_056859195.1 Streptomyces sp. NH27 | reverse complement strand
GTCAGTGGCCGGTTCTACGCTGGCCGTCATGACTCTCCTGCCGTCACCCGAGTTCACCCTGTCCGCCGACGAAGCCCGCAGGATCGCCCTTCGGGCGCAGGGCTTCCTGGGTGCGCCGGACCGGCGGGCAGGCACCCGGGGCGTGCTGCGGTCGCTCGGCGCGGTCCAACTCGACACCATCTCGGTGCTGGCCCGATCTCACGAGCTGATCCCGTACGCGCGGTTGGGCGCGGTCGGCCGCGACGTGGTGGAGGAGGCGTACTGGTCCGACGGCCACGCCTTCGAGTACTGGTCGCACGCCGCCTGCATCCTGCCCATCGAGGAGTGGCCGCACTTCGCCTTCCGCCGCCGGTCCCGCCGTGCCCGCGGCCACCGCTGGCACGTCCTCGAGGACGCCGAGCGCTCCAGCGCGGCCGTGCTGGACCGCCTGAAGATCGACGGCCCGCTGACCTCCACGGAACTCGGCGGCGCGAAGAACGGCGGCCCGTGGTGGGACTGGTCCGAGACGAAGATCGCGGTGGAGTGGCTGCTGGACACCGGCGAGGTCGTCTGCACGCAGCGCCGCGGCTGGAAGCGCATCTACGACCTCGCGGAGCGCGCCGTGCCGGACAACTTGCTGCACGACGACATCGACGACACCGAGTGCGTACGGCGCCTGGTCGCGCAGGCGGGTGCGGCCATGGGCGTCGCCACCCGGGCGGACCTGGCGGACTACCACCGCCTCAAGGGCGAGCAGGTCACAGCGGTGCTGGACTCCACCGGGCTGGTCCCGGTCGAGGTCGAGGGCTGGGGCAAGCCCGCCTGGGCCGACCCGGTCGCGCTCACCGCACCGCCGCGCGGCCGGCACCGCACCACGCTGCTGTCGCCCTTCGACTCCCTGATCTGGGACCGCCCGCGCACCGAGCGGATCTTCGGCTTCACCCACCGCCTGGAGGCATACACGCCCAAGCCGAAGCGGGTGCACGGTTACTTCGCGATGCCGCTGCTGTCCGGCGGCCGGCTGGTGGGCCGGGTGGACCCCGCCCGGGAGGGGCAGACCCTGGTCGCACGGCAGATCACCCTGGACGGTCCCAAGGCCGTCCAGGCCGCGGCGGACGCCCTTACCGAGGCCGCCGGCTGGGTCGGCTGCACCCGGACTCGGGCCGAACGCGTCCTGCCCGAGTCCCTGCGCGCCCCTCTGACCGCCGCCCTCGCCCGCGGCTAGCGGATCTCCAGGATCTTCTCCCGCATCGCGTAGACCACGGCCTCCATGCGGGAGTGCAGCTGGAGCTTCTCCAGGATGTTGCGCACGTGGTTCTTCACGGTGTTCTCACTGATGAACAACTGCTTGGCGATGTCCCGGTTGTTCAAGCCGGTGGCCACCAGCTTGAGCACCTCCAGCTCGCGATCGGTGAGCTTGGGCGCCGGGAGCAGCCGCTTCTCGTCGGTGCGCTGGATCATCGACTTGAACTCGGTGAGCAGCTTCGACGCCATCGAAGGGCTGATCTGCGACTGCCCGTCGGCGACCGCCCGGATCGCGGTCGCCACCTCGTCGGTGGAGATCTCCTTGAGCAGGTAGCCCGTCGCGCCGGCCTTGATCGCCTCGTAGAGGTCGGCTTCCTCATCGCTTATCGTCAGCATGATGATCTTGGCGCTGGGTGCGACCTCCTTGATCGAGGTGCACGCCTCGATTCCCCCGCGGCGCGGCATCCTGACGTCCATCAGCACGATGTCCGGCAGCAGGTCGGCGGCCTTCTCCACAGCCTCGGCGCCGTCTCCGGCCTCACCGATGACCTGGATGTCCTCCTCCTGCGCGAGCACGATCTCCAGGCCCCGCCGAAACAGCGCGTGGTCGTCGACGACGAGTACCCGAATCGGCTCCGCACGAGGCGGACCGGACGGTTCGCCGTACAGCACCGGGCCTCGTTCGCCGGTCGCCCCGTGCTCGAAGTCCGGCATCAATTCCTCCCCCTCAGACCAGAGTTGACCACTGGCCCAGCATTTCACGTCCCGGCGCGCTCGAATGCCCCCGGGACGCACCCAGGGGCATTCGACGCTCCTTTACGTGCCGCCGGCCCTTCCCGAGCCCGCGGGGTCAGACACCGTGGTGCAGCGCGTCACCGGCCCCGGCCGGAGACGCGGCACCCGACTCGTCCGCGTTGAGATGGATCACGCCGTAGTCGTAGCCCTGCCGTCGGTAGACCACGCTCGGCTGCTTGGTCTCGCTGTCGACGAACAGGTAGAAGTCGTGCCCGACCAACTCCATCTCGTACAGCGCCTGGTCCAGCGCCATCGGTGCCGCGGCATGGGTTTTCTCCCTGACCACGAGCGGGCCTTCACCGTGGACCTCCAGCGGCCCGAACCGGGTCGTGGGCACTTCTCCGTCAACCGACTGGTCGGCGACGAGCATGCCGTCCCCGTTGATCCGCGCGGCGCCCGGCACGCTCTCGCCCACCTCGGCGGCGGGCGTGCGGCCGTTGCCCCGGCGGGTGTGCCGCTTGCTCGCGGCCTTCCGCAGCCGTGCCTCCAGCTTCGTCACCGCCACATCCAGCGCGGCGTACGGATCCGCGGCGGCAGCCTCTGCGCGGACCACGGGGCCGCGGGTGTTCAGCGTGATCTCCACCCGGTCGCTGCGGTCGGCCTGCCGGGGATTGAGCTCCTTGGACACCTCGACGTCGAGGCTGATCACCTTGCCGTCGAGCTTCTGGATCTTGTCCAGTTTCTCGGCCACGTGCTTCCGGAACCTCTCGGGCACCTCGGTCTTGCGGCCTTTGACGACGATGTCCACGCAGAACTCCGTTCCGGACCGCCCCCGTGACCAGGGGCAATCCCTTTCATGAGGCCGGCGCGGGTGCCAGTCCCTGCCGGCGCTGCGTTAGCTGCCGCTTCGCCACCCGGCTCGATCCGGATACCGCGAAGCTGCGGCCTTCACCTCCTTCTGCCCCACAGGGAAGATCAACACCCCCGGTGTTCGCTTCCCTCTCTCCCGAACATAGTCCCGGAGTGTGTATCTCGGCATCCTCAGCGCAGGCTTACCTCCGTTCGGGTGAATCTCAACCCGGGCCACCTGCACTGATGCGCAAATCAGTCGATCCGAGAATCGTGTGGTCCGGCAACCACCGCGGCGGCGGCGACCCAGCCGCCGGCCGCAGCCACGGCACCGGCGGCCACCGCGAGTGACGCCCCAGTGGTCATGAGGTCGTCCACCAGCACGACCGGGGCCGCCGCCAGCAGCGGTACGGCGCTGCCCACGGCCGCTATCGCGCCGGAGAGGTTCGCCAGCCTCCCGTCCGCACCCAGTTCGGCCTGGTCGGCTACCGGTCGCCGCTGCCGCAGCACGGTCGCCGTCCGGGCCTGCACGCCCTGCCGTCGCAGTTCCCGGGCCGCCGCCCGGGCGATCCGGGCGGTGGCGTCGTGCCCCCGCTGGGCAACCGCCCGGCGAGCGGAGGGTACGGGCACCAGCAGCAGCGGACCGGCCTGCGGCGCCGGTCGCGGTACCGGTGGCCCGGGAGTGCCTCGCAGGGCGGTGCGGGGCGCCTCCAGGCCGTGGTGGACCGGCCACAGGCCAGGGCGGGACCCGTGATCGGCACCGGCTGCCGCTGGAGCCCGTCCGGGCAGGTTCCAGCGGTGGCCGACCGCATGCGGGGCTGCGAGGCCGGGCAGTGCGCTGATGGGACCGGTCGCCCGGACGACCGCTCCCGCCAGTGCCTCACCCAGCGGCCGGGCGAGGCCCAGGGCACCCCGCTCCTTGTGCGCGAGGACGACGGCCCGCACCTCGTCCCCGTACCGGCCCGCCGCGTAGACCGGTGGCAGCCCTGGTGGCTCGGGTGACGGACGTACGCGCCGCGCCGTGGCCGCTCCGCCCAGCAGCCCGTGGCACCGCTCGCACAACTCCGTCCGCGGGCTCCCACAACCCGCGCAGTCCACCGGGAGGACCAACCCGGTGATCTCCCTCCACCAGCCCCGCATGACTCAACTTTGCGCCCTGCGCCAAGCCCGCTGCCAGTCACTCATTCGTGTCTGTGGATAACTTGATCGCCGCAGGTCAGCCCGGGTAGACGGGGTTGCTGCCCTTCGGTGAGACCTGCTTCCAGTTCGCGTCGGTGGGCAGCTCGTAGACCTTGCCGTTGTACGAGGCGAGCAGGGGCGTCGTCTGGTTCTCAGAGGAGGCGACGGACGTGGCCTCGCTGACGCCCTGCGGCAGAGACCCGGCCGATCCGTCCGAGCTGATGTACTCGATCTGCTGTGCTCCGCCAGGCTCGGTGTCGAGCACCACGAGCTTGCTGGCACCGGCCCATGACACGGAAGTCATGTGCTCTCCCGCGGGGGTCAGGGAGCGCAGGCTGTTGACCGAGAACTCCGGGTGCTGGGCAGTGCCCTCCCGGACGATCCGGCCGAGCATCAGCCGGGTGCCACTGCCCTGCTGCACCACCAGGGCGATCCGCACCCCGTCCGAGGCCACCCGCAGCGACTGGATCCGCCCGTCGAGGTCCGGCACCGGCACCTCGATCGGCTCGCCGGTGCCCTTGGGCAGCACCATCAGCTTCGGAGCGTCCGGATCGCGATCAGCCACCCACAGGTCATTGAAGCCGTCCCAGCTCGGCGCGCTCAGCCCATCCTTGACCTTGCTGGTCACCACCGGCTTGCCGAAGGTCTGTCCGGCGACGAGCGATGCGACCACCAGTTCGCGGCCGTCGGAGCGCACCCCCGCGGCCGCCTCCTGATCTCTGCGCACCGCCGCCGAGTCCAGGTACGCCTTGCTGGAGCCGAACGGTCCGGGCACCGGCGTCGCCTTCGGCGTGCTGCCCTTTTCGTCGTCGGTCAGCTCCAGCAGCCGGTGCTGGCTGTCGGCTTCGAGGAAGTAAGGCCGCGGGTTGGCGCCGACCAGGTTCTCAGGGCCATAGCTTTGGGCTTCCCCGCTCGGCAGCTTGCACGCGGTGGAACCGTCCGCGTGGTCCACCTCGGCCGACGCCAGTTGCGCGGACGCCTGTGCCTGGACGGTCGCGAAGAGCTGTGCTGCCAGTTCCGTGCAGCGCTGTCCGTGCAGCCCGTCGGCGGTGTGGTCGAGCCGGACCTGAAGCTGCTGCGAATCGTCCAGCGACACCCCGTGGTCCGGGCCCTTGTCCTCCAGCAGCGTCCCGGCCGGTGTCGCGGTGGTGACGGCGTGCGACAGCCAGTCCGTGGGCCCGCCCAGCAGCGCCGAGACCGTCGACATCAGCGGGTCGTTCTGGATCCGCAGGTACACCGGATCGGCGACCAGTGTCGCGTTGCTGCTACCGCCGGCCGGATGCTCGTCCGGTCCGAGCCGGGCGAAGTAGTACATGTTCACCGAGTGGTATATCCGCTGGAAGTCCAGGTCGGACAGCACCAAGCCGTTCTCGAGGCCGTCGATGCGCCACTGGTTGTTCACCTTGACCAGGTGGAACGACGTGCTGAACGCGCCGTGGTCCGGCTGGTAGGCGTGCTTGGTGTCCACCACCGCCGCCTTCGTCGCCGACAGCGTGACCGTGGTGTAGCCCTCCTTGCGGCCGTTGCCGCCCACCTCGCGAGGGGCCAGTTCCCCTGAGAACACGGTGATCCCCGTGTCCGGCTTCCAGCGTTTCTTCTCCTGCTTCGTCAGGTACTTCTTCGCGGTCACGAAGTCCAGCTCGCTGCTGGTGGTCGCTTCCAGGAATCCGTTGACGATGTCGGAGGCGCTCTCACCCGGACTCGGCGGGATGCCGAAGACCCGCACCTGCGAGTCGGAGTCCGCGCGCTGGCCCTCGCTGACCTTGCGAACCTCGCCGCTGCTGGGCATCGAGGCGCAGCCGGCCAACAGCAGCACGGCGAACAGCGGCAGCAGCCCGCGCCGCAGCAGCCGACCCCGGCCGCCCCCCATCACACCCATCAGACGTCGTCCTCCCGCATGGTTTCCCTACGCTCCACGACACGTGCGCCACTGCCCGGCAGCGCCGCGGGGTCCGCGGTCGGCGGCCGGGGCGACGCCTTGGGCACCAGCGGCATCGACGGCAGCTGCGGTCCACGCGCGGTGGCCTGCCGCACCACCACACCGTCGCCTGAAGTACTGCCCGGCCCGCCCGTACGGGGCACCGGCACGGGCGCCCCCGCCTTGGCCGGCAGACCCGAGGAGTTCAGCACCCGGTTACGACGCGAGTCGTCGGGCTCAAGCGCGATCGGCGAACCGCGCAGGCTGTCCCCCGCGGTGCGCGGAAGCGTCATACGGAACTGCGAGCCGCCGCCCGGCTCGCCCCACGCCTGCAACCACCCGCCGTGCAGCCGTGCGTCCTCCACCGCGATGGAGAGGCCGAGCCCCGTACCGCCGGTGGTACGCGCCCGCGCCGGATCCGCCCGCCAGAAGCGGTTGAAGACCCGAGTCGCCTCACCCGGCTTCAAGCCCACCCCGTAGTCCCGCACCGCTACCGCGACGGCACCGTCGGCCGTCGCCAGCCGCACCACCACGTCACGGCCCTCCCCATGCTCGATCGCGTTGACCACCAGGTTGCGCAGCACGCGCTCCACCCGGCGGGCGTCGGCCTCCGCGATCACCGGCTGCGCGTCACCTCGGATGATCACCCGGGTGCCCTTGCGGTCGGCAAGGGGCTCGGCGGCGTCTACGACCTGGCACACCACGTCCCGCAGGTCTATCGGCTCCGCGGCGAGGTCTGCGGCACCGGCGTCGAACCTGCTGATCTCCAGCAGGTCGGACAGCAGCGACTCGAAGCGGTCCAACTGGTTCTGCAGCAGTTCCGCGGAGCGCGCCGTGACCGGATCGAAGTCCGTACGCGCGTCGTGGATGACGTCAGCCGCCATCCGCACCGTCGTCAACGGTGTCCGTAGCTCGTGCGACACATCGGAGACGAAGCGGCGCTGCATCCGCGACAGGGCCTCCAACTGCTGGATCTTGACCTGGAGGTTCTGCGCCATCTTGTTGAAGGACTCGCCGAGCCGGGCGATGTCGTCCTCCCCGGTGACCTGCATCCGCTCCTGGAGCCGCCCGGCCGCCAACCGCTCGGCGATCCCGGCCGCCATCCGCACCGGTGTGACCACCTGCCGTGTCACCAGCCACGCGATCGCGCCGAGCAGCACCACCACGAATATCCCCGCGGTGGCCAGCGTGCCCTTGACCAGCCCGAGGGTCTTCTCCTCCTGGTCGAACGGGAACAGGTAGTACAACTGGTACGTGTTCCCGTTGATGTCCGTCAGCCGCTTGCCGACAGCCAGCGCCGGCCGCGGCGTGTGACCGTCGTCGGTCTTGACCATCGTGTACTGCTTGAGCGCACCGGGATGGCTGCGCACCGCATCGCTCAGCGACTTCGGGATGCTCTCGTCCGGCAGCACGCTGCCGGAGCCACGTGGTCCGCGCACGCTGCCCGCGCTGCCCCCGGCGAAGGGTGGATCGTCGCCCCGCCCAGGGCTGAGCGCGACGATCCAGTACACGCCCTTACCGCCGCTGGCGAACTGCTGGACCAGGCTGTTCAGCCACGTGCCCGAGTCGACCCGCCCCTGCGCCGCACCGGAACCGGACGTCTGCTGTGTCTGGCTGCCCTTGTCCGCCATGTCCTGCGCGATGGAGAAACCGCCGGTCGCCTGGTTCGTCGCGGCCTTCTCCTTCGCGTCGAGCAGCCCGTTCTGCACCTGCCCGATGACCACGAAGCCGAGCAGCAGCACGACACCCACCGACATCAGCAACGTGAAGGCGACCACCCGGAGCTGAAGATTGCGCCGCCACAGCCGCATCGCCGGCTGTAGCGGACGCCGCGCCCAGCGCACGAACGAGCGAATCACCGGCAGCAGCCCCTGCATCGGATCTGCCAGCCGGCTCTCCAGGCGCTCACGCTCGTACGACGCGCACATCTCAGCCCGGTCCTGCCTTGTAGCCGACACCGCGGACGGTCACGACGATCTCCGGGCGCTCGGGGTCCTGTTCCACTTTCGATCGCAGCCGCTGCACATGCACATTCACCAGCCGCGTGTCCGCCGCGTGGCGATAGCCCCAGACCTGCTCCAGCAGCACCTCACGCGTGAACACCTGCCACGGCTTACGGGCAAGCGCGACCAGAAGATCGAACTCCAACGGTGTCAGGGCGATCGGCTGGCCGCCGCGCTTCACCGAGTGCCCGGCGACGTCGATCAGCAGGTCCCCGATCGCAAGCTGCTCAGGAGTCGGCTCCTCAGCACGCCGCAACCGCGCCCGCACCCGCGCCACCAGTTCCTTGGGCTTGAACGGCTTGATCACATAGTCATCCGCCCCGGACTCCAGGCCGACCACCACATCCACCGTGTCGCTCTTCGCCGTGAGCATCACAATCGGCACGCCGGACTCCGCCCGGATCTGCCGGCACACATCGATGCCATCCCTTCCGGGCAGCATCAGATCCAGCAGCACCAGATCCGGCTTGGCCTCCCGAAAAGCAGCGAGCGCCTTGTCACCGTCAGCACAGAACGACGGCTCGAAACCCTCTCCACGCAGCACGATGCCAAGCATCTCTGACAGCGCGGTGTCGTCGTCGACGACCAGGACTCGTCCCTTCATACCGACCATCATCCCATTTGCATATCGGTTCCCGTGACCTTCCGTGATCGAGGTCACGGGCCAGGGTCAAATGTCCACGGCTATCCGTGGTTGTCCAGCGGGTTCCGGAGCCGTTGATGTCAGCTATGGAGGTCACGCTGTCCCAGGGCCGCGCCCTGGATCATGCGGCCAGTATGGCGCGGTCACGAGCTACGTGACACCTCTACTGGCGACCACATTGCCGGCGATGCCCGGCGAGCCGCCCACCGACGTGCTCGACGAGGTCAAGCACTGCGCCGAGGTCGACGACCGCTCGGTGCCTCTGTCGATCCGCCGCACTGGCACGCGCGAGCTCAACCGGACGACGTGTCCGAGGACCACATGCCGAACCACTGCTCGGCGCCCCACTCCTCGAACCGCTCCACCTCGGTGAACCCCAGCTTCTCCGCAAGACGCATCGAGCGGCTGTTGGCGGTCTGGGTGCAGAGCACCACCGGCTCGCCGGGAAGCGCGCCGGCGAACCAACCGAGCGCCGCCGCGCCCGCCTCGGCTGCGTACCCGTGCCCCCACGCCTCTGGCAGGAACAGGTAGCCGAGTTCGACCTCCCCGGTATCCGGACGGACATGACTCCGATGCTCCTCATCGCGCCGGTTGAGCTCGATGGTGCCGATCATCGCCCCATCGAGATCGACCACGAATAGGCCGGGACGCCTCCCGGGCGTCTCAGGCAACGCACGCTCAAGCTCAGCACGCGGTCGCGAGCCACCGATGTAGGTACCCACCTCGGGCGAAGCGAGCAGCTCGACCAGCGCCGCACGGTCCCGGGCCTCGGGCTCACGGAGCAGGAGCCGCGCGGTCCTGATCGGGGCAGGTGGCCAAGCGACGATTCCAAACTCAGTCATGGCGGGCAGCCTATCCAGCCCCCTCGCATCGGCAGTCCGCTCTCCCGCCAACTACAGATCCGGGATCTTCTCCGAGAACGCCGCCGGCCTCACCATCCAGCGCACGGCCGACTGATCGTACGGCCGGACTGATGTCATCCGCGGATGCCAACGCCCCTCCCCCTGCGCATCGTCGCTGGTGGAGGGGCGGTTCTGGTCCGGGGCCGCGGCATCATTGCACCTGCACACCGCTACCGGGTGGCCCTACTGGCACACGGCAGCCAGCGTCTCCGCTGTCACCGGCGAGACCACCCCGTTCTCCGTCACGATCGCCGTGATCAGCTCCGGTGGCGTCACGTCGAAAGCCGGGTTGTACGCCTGGGTGCCCAGCGGTGACGGCGCCAGGTCGGTCACCTCGCTGGTCGGCCGCTGCTCGACCTCGATCGACGTGCCGTCCGGCGTCTCCAGATCGACCGTCGTCGTCGGCGCCACGACGATGAACGGCACATGGTGGTGGCGCGCCAGCACCGCCAACGGGTAGGTGCCCACCTTGTTCGCCGTGGCACCGTCCGCCGCGATCCGGTCCGCGCCCACCAAAACCGCGTCGACCTCGCCCGCGGTGACCAGCGAACCCGCCGCGCTGTCCGCGAGCAGCGTGTACGGCATCCCTGCCCGCGCGGCCTCGTATGCGGTCAACCTCGCGCCCTGGAGCAGCGGCCGGGTCTCGTCCACCCACAACCGCCGCAGTTCCCCGGCCCGGTGAGCGGCCAGCACCACACCGAGAGCGGTGCCCTGGCCGCCCGACACCAAGGCGCCCGTGTTGCAGTGCGTGAGCACCCGGTAGCCACCACCAGGCACCAACTCGGCCAGCAGCTGCCCGCCATGCCCCGCCATCGCGTCGCTCGCCGCGGCATCCTCGGCGTGCAACGCGCGCGCCTCGGCGAGCGCGGCAGCCGCCGCCTGCTCCGGCTCGGCCTCGCGGTACGCGGCAAGCGCCCGACGCACTCCGTACCCGAGGTTGACCGCTGTCGGACGCGCCTGCGCCAGCAGTTCGGCCGCGTCCTCTACGTCGTAGCCGCGCGCCGCCGCCAGCGCGACACCGTACGCACCCGCCAGTCCGAGCACGGGCGCACCCCGCACGACGAGCGAGCCGATCGCGCCCACCAGCCCCTGCACGTCCGTGCAGGCCAACTCCACTTCCTCCTGGGGAAGTCGGGTCTGGTCGAGCAATACCAGCACCGGCCCCTCGGGCGGTTCCTCCCATCGCAACGCGGGAATGAAGCCGTTCTCAGCTCGCGTGATGTGATCACCCATATCTCTCAGTCTGCCCTGCCAGGCCGTGTTGAAGTCAGCCCATGGCACGATGGCGGCTTGAACCAGCCGAGCAACACGAAGAGGGGCAACCTCCGATGACCAACACTCCGGGCTCGACGACGCCCGGACCCTCCGACTCCCCCGAGCCGGACGGCGGCACCGGTCCCGACCCCGCCCCGTCGGCGACGCCCGAACTCCCTGAGCAGGGCAAGGCCGCCGAGCCGCCCGTACCGCCGCAAACCATGCCGCAACATCCTGGTACGCACCCCGGCTGGTCCCCTCAGCAGCCGCCTGCCAACACCGCCGGCTGGGCCCGCTGGACACCGCCGCAGGGCAGCCGCCCTCCGCTGCCCCCGGCGCAGGGCGGACCACGCTGGGGCGGCCCTCCCGCACCCAACGGCTGGCAGCAGCAAGGCCCCTGGAGTAGGCCGGTCGCCCTCCAACCCGGCGTCATTCCACTGCGCCCCCTGGACGTCGGTGAAATCCTCAACGGCTCCATCGGTACGCTTCGACGCCACTGGCGGGCCATCCTCGGCGTGACCTTCGCCGTCGCCCTCGTCACGCAGGCCATCGCGGTCATCGTCCAGGGCCTGTTCACCGACAACAGCAGCATCAAGAAGATCGAGAACAACGACCACCCGAGCACGCATGACGTCCTGCATGCGCTCCGGGACGCATACGCGGGACTTGGGATCACCGTCGTCATCGCCGCGCTCGGTGTGCTCACCGCCACGGCGATGCTGACCTTGGTCACCAGCCGCGCGGTGCTGGGCCGTACAGTGACGGTCGGCGAAGCATGGCGCGAGGCCCGTCCTCGCGTGGGCCGGCTCATCGGCCTCTCGTTCCTGCTCGTCTTCCTCTACATCGCGGTACTGGTCGTCGCCGTGCTGCCGGGCGTCCTTGTCGCTGCGGCGGGTTCGTCGAGCGGCGGTGCGGCATTGGCCGCGCTCGGCGCCTGTGCGGGCCTGGTGTTGATGGTCTGGCTGTGGATTCTGCTGAGTCTGTCGCCGCCGGCGCTGATGCTGGAAAACCAGAGCATTGTGGGCGCGATGAAGCGCTCGGCCAAGCTCGTCCGCGGCGCCTGGTGGCGTGTGCTCGGAATCGAGCTCCTGACCATCGTCATCACCTACATCGCGTCGGCCATCATCGAGTTGCCGTTCACTCTGCTGTCGGCGGCATTCACGAACGAGTCCTTCGCGTCCTTCTACAACTCCGACAGCAACCCCAGCTGGACGTTCCTCATCATCACCGGTGTCGGTGCGGTCATCGGCTCGATGTTCACTCTGCCGATCAGTGCCGGCTCGGTCACTCTGCTCTACATCGACCAGCGAATTCGCCGCGAGTCGCTGGACATCGAGTTGACGCAGGCGGCCGAGCAGAACTGAGCGTGCCCGGCCGAAAGGCCGGGAAACGCAAAAAAGCCTCGGCCCCCAGTCGGAACTGGGGGCCGAGGCTCAATATTTGTTCGGCGGTGTCCTACTCTCCCACAGGGTCCCCCCTGCAGTACCATCGGCGCTGAAAGGCTTAGCTTCCGGGTTCGGAATGTAACCGGGCGTTTCCCTAACGCTATGACCACCGAA
>NZ_JACEGK010000218.1:0-12283 GCF_056859195.1 Streptomyces sp. NH27 | reverse complement strand
CTGCCCGGCGGGCGCCCGGTCACCGACCCGCGCGGCCGCGACGAGGTCGCCCGGGTGTGGGGCCTGCCGGCCCTGCCGACCCGGTTCGGCCGTGACACCGGGCAGATCCTGGAGGCCGCGGCGGCCGGCGAGTTGGCCGCACTCGTGGTCGGCGGCGTCGAGGTCGCGGACCTGCCGGACCCGGCCCGGGCCAGGGCCGCCTTCGGCAACGTCGGGTTCCTGGTCAGCCTGGAGCAGCGGCCGAGCGAGGTCACCGAGCGCGCCGACGTGGTGCTGCCGGTCGCCGCGGTCGCCGAGAAGTCCGGCACCTTCCTCAACTGGGAGGGCCGGGCCCGGATGTTCGAGGCCGCGATCAAGCCCGACCAGGCCACCACCCGGCACCAACTCCCGGACGCCCGGGTACTGACGATGCTCGCCGACGCGATGGACGTCGCGCTCGGCCTGTCCGACGTACGGGCCGCCCGCCGCGAACTCGACCACCTCGCCGGATGGTCGGGCACGCCCGCGAGCGCGCCGACCGAGACGTCCGTGCCGCTGCCCCGGCCCGCCGCGGGCCAGGCGGTGCTCGCCGGCCACCGGCTGCTGCTCGACCAGGGCCGGCTACAGGACGGCGACGACGCGCTGGCCGCCACCCGGCACGCGGCCGTCGCCCGGCTGTCGGCCGCGACCGCCGCGGAGGTCGGGGTGGGCGACGGCGAGATCCTCACCGTGGCCGGCCCGGCCGGCACCGTGACGCTGCCGCTGGCCGTCACCCCGATGCCGGACCGGGTGGTCTGGGTGCCGCTCAACTCCGCCGGCGGCGGCGTCACTTCGGACACCGGTGCCCGCCCCGGGCAGGTCGTCTCGCTCAGCGCGGAGGTCCAGTCATGACCGCCCTGTCCACCGGCGGCAGCCAACTCGCCGCCACCACCACGGAGAACCTGGTGTTCTTCGGCACCGACCCGTGGTGGCTGATCGTCGTCAAGGCGGTGTTCTGCTTCGCGTTCGCGATGCTGACCGTGCTCTTCTCCATCGTGTGGGAGCGCAAGGTCGTCGCCTGGATGCAGTTGCGGATCGGCCCGAACCGGCACGGCCCGTGGGGCATGCTCCAGTCGCTCGCCGACGGCATCAAGCTGATGCTCAAGGAGGACCTCACCGTCAAGCGCGCGGACAAGGTGATCTTCGTCCTCGCGCCGATCGTGGCCGCGATCCCCGCCTTCATGTCGTTCGCGGTGATCCCCTTCGGCCCGGCCGACAACGAGGTGTCCATCTTCGGCCACCGCACCGCGATGCAGCTCACCGACCTGCCGATCGGCATCCTCTACATCCTCGCCACCGCGTCGGTCGGCATCTACGGCATAGTGCTCGCCGGCTGGTCGTCCGGCTCGACCTACCCGCTGCTGGGCGGCCTGCGCGCGTCCGCGCAGATGATCTCGTACGAGATCGCGATGGGCCTGTCCTTCGCGGCGGTCTTCCTCTACTCCGGTTCGATGTCCACCTCGACCATCGTCGAGGCCCAGCACGGCCGTTGGTACATCATCCTGCTGCCGGTCTCCTTCCTGGTGTACATCTGCACGATGATCGGCGAGACCAACCGGGCGCCGTTCGACATGCCGGAGTCCGAGGGCGACCTGGTCGGCGGCTTCAACACCGAGTACAGCTCGATCAAGTTCGCGCTGTTCATGCTCGCCGAGTACGTCAACATGGTGACGGTCTCCGCGGTCGCCACCACCCTCTTCCTCGGCGGCTGGCGGGCACCCTGGCCGATCAGCACCTTCTGGGACGGCGCCAACCACGGCTGGTGGCCGATGCTCTGGTTCGTGATCAAGGTGCAGCTGCTGCTCTTCTTCTTCATCTGGCTGCGCGGCACCCTGCCCCGGGTCCGCTACGACCAGTTGATGAAGCTCGGCTGGAAGGTGCTCATCCCGGTCTCGATGGTCTGGCTGATGCTGGTCGCCGCCGTGAAGGCGATGCGCAACGAGAACTACGACTTCACGAAGATCGTGCTGTACATCGGCGGCGCGGTGATCGCGCTGCTGCTGATCTCGCTGGTCATCGACGTCTTCCGGGACCGCGAGGAGAAACGGAAGGAAGCCGCGACCGGCGGCGCACTGGCCCCGCAGGAGCGGTTCGACCCGATGGCGGGCGGCTACCCGGTGCCACCGCTACCGGGCCAGCAGCCGGAGCGGGTGCCCCGGCGGCCCAGCCGCGTGCAGGCCCAACTCGTAGGCGCACCAGGTGCGTCCGGCGTGTCCGGCTCGCCCGGACAGGACGCCGCGCAGACGGAGAACACGGAGGACGGCGATGCCTGAGTTCCTGAACCCGGTCGCGGGCTTCGGCGTGACCTTCAAGGCCATGTTCAAGAAGCGGCTGACCGAGCAGTACCCCGAGTACAAGAAGCCGACCGCACCACGGTTCCACGGCCGCCACCAGCTCAACC
The DNA here is from genome assembly GCF_056859195.1 of Streptomyces sp. NH27. Lineage (NCBI taxonomy): Bacteria > Bacillati > Actinomycetota > Actinomycetes > Kitasatosporales > Streptomycetaceae > Streptomyces > Streptomyces sp. NH27. The sequence goes on along the minus strand of NZ_JACEGK010000218.1, from coordinate 9,864 downwards.
GGCACCCGGACGGGCTGGAGAAGTGCATCGGCTGCGAACTGTGCGCCTGGGCCTGCCCGGCCGACGCGATCTACGTGGAGGGCGCGGACAACACCGAGGAGGAGCGCTACTCCCCGGGTGAGCGCTACGGCCGCGTCTACCAGATCAACTACGCCCGCTGCATCCTGTGCGGGCTGTGCATCGAGGCGTGCCCGACCCGCGCGCTGACCATGACCAACGAGTACGAACTCGCCGACCGCACCCGCGAGTCGCTGATCTTCACCAAGGAGCAGCTGCTCGCCGGCCTGGAGGAGGGCATGGTCGAGTCTCCGCACTCGATCTTCCCCGGCATGGACGAGGGCGACTACTACCGCGGCCAGGTCACCGAGGCCGCGCCCGGCACCGTACGGCAGGTCGCCGTCTCCAAGGGCGAGAAGCTCGACGAGTCGGTGCCGGTGGAGAACCCGTACACCGGTGAGCCGGAGGCGGCCGAGACCGTCGCCCCCGGCGGCACCGCCCCGGCCGGGACGGGGGAGGAAGCATGACGGGCTCGATGCAGTCGCTGCAACTCGCCGCCGGGTACCAGACCTCCACCGGCGAGGCCGTGCAGTTCTGGGTGCTGGGCACCGTCGCCGTGATCGGCGCGCTCGGCACCGTGCTGATGAAGAAGTCGGTGCACAGCGCGCTGTCGCTGGCCGGCACCATGATCGTCCTCGCGGTGTTCTACCTCGCCCAGGGCGCGTACTTCCTCGGCGTGGTGCAGATCGTCGTCTACACCGGCGCGATCATGATGCTCTTCCTCTTCGTCGTCATGCTGGTCGGCATCACCGCCGCCGACTCGCTCAAGGAGACGCTCAAGGGCCAGCGTTGGATGGCCGCGATCTGCGGCCTCGGCTTCGGCATCCTGCTGATCGCCGGCATCGCCAACGCCTCGCTGCACAGCTTCGCCGGCACCGGCGCGGCCAACGCGGCGGACGGCGACAACGTCCAGGGCCTGGCCCACCTGGTCTTCACCAAGTACGTATGGGCGTTCGAGATCACCGGCGCGCTGCTGATCACCGCCGCGATCGGCGCGATGGTGCTCACCCACCGCGAACGGACCGAGGAGCGGCGTACCCAGCGCGAGCTGGCCGAGGACCGGGTCCGCGAGGGCAAGCAGGTCACCCCGCTGCCGGCGCCGGGCACCTACGCCCGGCACAACGCGGTGGACGTTCCGGCGCTGCTGCCCGACGGCTCGGTCTCCGACCTGTCGGTCAGCTCCACGCTGCGCGAGCGCGGCCAGATCCGCGACGTGTCGCGGGACGCGATGCGGCGGTTGGCCGAACTGGACCAGCGCTCCGACGAGTGGCTGGAACGCGCCCCGGAACAGCCCGAGTTGACGCAAGACGGCGAGCGGGCCCCGGCCTCCGCCGAGGAGGGTGCGAAGTGAACCCGGCGAACTACCTCTATCTGGCGGCGCTGTTGTTCACCATCGGCGCGGCAGGAGTGCTGATCCGGCGCAACGCGATCGTCGTGTTCATGTGTGTGGAGCTGATGTTGAACGCCTGCAACCTGGCGTTCGTCACCTTCTCCCGGCTGCACGGCAACCTCGACGGGCAGGTCATCGCGTTCTTCACGATGGTCGTGGCGGCCGCCGAAGTCGTGGTGGGCCTGGCGATCATCGTGTCGATCTACCGAACCCGCCACTCGGCCTCGGTCGACGACGCGAACCTGATGAAGCTGTAAGGGGCTGCGAGACGTGGAAACCCTGATCGGACTGCTCGTCGCGGCACCGCTGCTGGGCGCGGGCATCCTGCTCACCGGCGGCCGCCGGCTCGACCGCACCGGCCATCTGCTGGGCACGCTGCTCGCGCTGCTGTCCTTCGTGCTCGGCGCGGTGCTCTTCATCAACATGCTCGGCAAGAGCGCCGACCACCGCGCCCTGCACTCGCACCTGTTCACCTGGGTGCCGGTGGAGGGCTTCCAGGCGCAGGTCGGCTTCCAACTCGACCAGCTGTCGATGACGTTCGTGCTGCTGATCACCGGTGTGGGCACGCTGATCCACATCTACTCGATCGGCTACATGGAGCACGACGAGCGCCGCCGCCGCTTCTTCGGCTACCTCAACCTCTTCCTCGCGGCGATGCTGTTGCTGGTGCTCGCCGACAACTACCTCCTGCTGTACGCGGGTTGGGAGGGCGTCGGGCTGGCGTCCTACCTGCTGATCGGCTTCTGGCAGCACAAGCCGAGCGCGGCGACCGCCGCGAAGAAGGCGTTCCTGGTCAACCGGGTCGGCGACATGGGGCTGTCCATCGGCATCATGCTGATGTTCACCACCTTCGGCTCGTTCGCCTTCTCCAACGTGCTGCCGCGGGCGGCGGGGGCCTCGGCCACCCAGCACGCCACGATCACCGGCATCGGCTTCATGCTGCTGCTCGCCGCCTGCGGCAAGTCGGCGCAGGTGCCGCTGCAGTCCTGGCTCGGCGACGCGATGGAGGGCCCGACCCCGGTCTCGGCCCTGATCCACGCCGCGACCATGGTGACCGCGGGCGTCTACCTGATCGTCCGCTCCGGCGCGATCTTCAACGCGGCGCCGGACGCGCAGACCGCGGTGGTCACCGTCGGCGCGGTCACGCTGCTCTTCGGTGCGATCGTCGGTTGCGCGAAGGACGACATCAAGAAGGCGCTGGCCGGCTCCACGATGTCGCAGATCGGCTACATGATCATGGCCGCCGGGCTCGGCCCGATCGGCTATGTCTTCGCGATCATGCACCTGGTCACGCACGGCTTCTTCAAGGCCGGGCTGTTCCTCGGCGCCGGCTCGGTGATGCACGGCATGAACGACGAGGTGGACATGCGCCGCTACGGCGGCCTGCGCAAGTACATGCCGGTCACCTTCGTCACCTTCGGCCTGGGCTACCTCGCGATCATCGGCTTCCCCGGGCTGTCCGGCTTCTTCTCCAAGGACAAGATCATCGAGGCGGCCTACGCCAAGGGCGGCACCGAGGGCTGGATCCTCGGCAGCGCGGCCCTGCTGGGCGCCGCGATCACCGCGTTCTACATGACGCGGGTGATGCTGATGACGTTCTTCGGCGAGAAGCGCTGGGTGCCGGACGCGGACGGCCACGAGCCGCACCCGCACGAGTCGCCGAAGTCGATGACCATCCCGATGATCATTCTCGCTTTCGGTTCCGTGTTCGCCGGCGCGGCGTTCAGCATCAACTCCTCGTTCCTGAAGTGGCTGGAGCCCGTCACCGGGCACAGCGAGGGCCACTCGCCGGTCAGCACCGGCACCGTCACCGCCGCCACCATGGTCTGCCTGGTGGTCGGCGTCGGCATCGCCTGGCTGATGTACGGGCGCAGGTCCGTGCCGGCGGTCGCGCCGCGCGGCAGCCTGGTCACCCGGGCGGCCCGCCGCGACCTGTTGCAGGACGACTTCAACCACGTGGTGCTGGTCCGCGGCGGCGAGCACCTGACCCGCTCGCTGGTCTACCTCGACCACTCCCTGGTCGACGGTGTCGTCAACGGCACGGCCGCCTCCGTCGGCGGCCTGTCCGGGCGGCTTCGCCGGCTCCAGAACGGCTACGTCAGGTCGTACGCCGTCTCCATGTTCGGCGGTACCGCGGTGGTGGTCGCCGCGACCCTTCTCATGAGGGCGGTCTGATAGCTCATGTCGTTTCCTCTGCTGACCACCGCTGCGGCACTGCCCGCGGTCGGCGCCATCGCCACCGCGGCCGTGCCCGCCGCGCGGAGGGCCGCCGCCAAGTACACGGCGTTGGCCTTCTCGCTCGGCACGCTGGTGCTGGCGATCATCGCGATGGTGCGCTTCGACCCGCACGGCGACCGCTACCAGCTCACCGAGTCGCACACCTGGGTGAAGAGCTTCGGGCTCCACTACGACCTGGGCGTGGACGGCATCGCGGTCGTCATGGTCGCGCTGACCGCGCTGCTCATCCCGTTCGTGATGCTCGCCGGCTGGCATGACGCCGACCCGCTCGAAGGGCCCGACCCCAACCGGCGCTGGCGGCCGACCCAGGGCTTCTTCGCGCTGATCCTGCTGGTCGAGGCGATGGTGGTGCTCTCCTTCGAGGCCACCGACGTCTTCCTCTTCTACATCTTCTTCGAAGCCATGCTGATCCCGATGTACTTCCTCATCGGCGGTTTCGGCGACCGGGCGCACGCGGCCGGCGAGGAGGAGGCGGCCCGCCAACGGTCGTACGCGGCAGTGAAGTTCCTGCTCTACAACCTGGTCGGCGGGCTGATCATGCTGGCCGCGATCATCGGCCTGTACGCCGTCACCGCCCAGCAACTGGGCACCGGCACCTTCTCGTTGCAGGAGATCCTCTCAGCCCGCGCGTCCGGGCACCTGCACCTGGCCACCTCCACCGAGCGGTGGCTGTTCCTCGGTTTCTTCTTCGCCTTCGCGGTGAAGGCGCCGCTGTGGCCGCTGCACACCTGGCTGCCGAACGCGATGGGCGAGGCCACCGCGCCGGTGGCGGTCCTGATCACCGCGGTGGTGGACAAGGTCGGCACCTTCGCGATGCTCCGCTTCTGCCTCCAGCTCTTCCCGCAGGCGTCCAAGTGGGCGACCCCGGTGATCCTGGTGCTCGCGGTGATCAGCATCATCTACGGCGCCCTGCTCGCGGTCGGCCAGCGCGACATCAAGCGGCTGATCGCGTACGCGTCCGTGTCGCACTTCGGCTTCATCATCCTGGGCATCTTCGCGATGACCAGCCAGGGCCAGTCCGGTGCGACGCTCTACATGGTCAACCACGGTATCTCCACAGCCGCGTTGATGCTGGTCGCCGGGTTCCTGATCACCCGGCGCGGGTCGCGGATCATCGCCGACTTCGGCGGGGTGCAGAAGGTCGCGCCGGTGCTCGCCGGCACCTTCCTGATCGGCGGTCTGGCCACGCTGTCGCTACCGGGGCTCGCGCCGTTCGTCAGCGAGTTCCTGGTGCTGGTCGGCACGTTCAGCCGCTATCCGGTGCTCGGCATCATCGCCACCCTCGGCATCGTGCTCGCCGCGCTGTACGTCCTGGTGCTCTACCAGCGGACCATGACCGGCCCGGTGAAGGCCGGCATCGAGGGAATGGCCGACCTCAAGGCGCGTGAAGTGCTGGTGGTCGCCCCGCTGATCGCCCTGCTGCTCTTCCTCGGCGTGTACCCGAAGCCGGTGGCGGACATCGTCAACCCGTCGGTCAAGCACACGCTCTCCGACGTGCACAAGACCGACCCCAAGCCCGCGCTGGAGGCGAAGAAGTGAGCGCCGCACTGCATACGGGACCCGCTGTCCACACCCTGTGGACGAGCGCCGCGTCCACCACCGACCGCTTCCCCACCCCGCACATCGAGTACGCGCAGCTCTCACCGGTGCTGATCGTCTTCGGTGTGGCGATGGTGGGGGTGCTCGCCGAGGCGTTCGTGCCCCGCAGGTCCCGCTACACCACGCAGGTGGTGCTGGCCGTGGTCGGCCTGGCCGCCGCGTTCGCCGCCGTGGTGGCGCTCGCCGAGAAGGGCTACGGCACCACCAAGGCGCACATCGCGGCCATGGGCGCGGTCGCCGTGGACGGCCCGGCGCTCTTCCTTCAAGGCACCATCCTGCTGGTCGCGTTGATCGCGGTCTTCACCTTCGCCGAGCGCCGGCTCGACCCGAAGGCGCACGGCAACCACGTCGACTCCTTCGCCGCCCAGGGCTCCGCGGTGCCCGGCGGCGACCAGGAGAAGGCCGCCGTGCGGGCCGGGTTCACCACCACCGAGGTCTTCCCGCTGCTGCTCTTCGCGGTCGGCGGGATGCTGGTCTTCCCGGCCGCGAACGACCTGCTGACGCTCTTCGTCGCCCTCGAGGTCTTCTCGCTGCCGCTGTACATCCTGTGCGCACTGGCCCGCCGCAACCGGCTGCTGTCGCAGGAAGCCGCCGTCAAGTACTTCCTGCTCGGCGCCTTCTCGTCGGCCTTCCTGCTCTTCGGTATCGCCCTGCTGTACGGCTACGCGGGCACCGTGTCGTACTCCGGCATCTCCTCGGTGATCGACGGCACCGCCAAGATCACCCCGGCGCTCGCCGACACCACCGGGAACGACGCGCTGCTGCTGATCGGGCTGGCGATGGTCACGGTCGGCCTGCTCTTCAAGGTCGGCGCGGTGCCCTTCCACATGTGGACGCCGGACGTCTACCAGGGTGCGCCCACCCCGGTCACCGGGTTCATGGCTGCGGCCACGAAGGTCGCCGCGTTCGGCGCCCTGCTGCGGCTGCTGTACGTGGTGCTGCCCGGGATGCGCTGGGACTGGCGGCCGGTGATGTGGGGCGTGGCCATCGCCACGATGATCGCCGGTGCGGTGATCGCGGTCACCCAGACCGACGTGAAGCGGCTGCTCGCCTACTCCTCGGTCGCGCACGCCGGGTTCATCCTGGCCGGCGTGATCGCCACCGACAAGTCCGGTGTGTCGTCGGTGCTCTTCTACCTCGCCGCGTACTCCTTCGTGACCCTCGGCGCGTTCGCGGTGGTCACCCTGGTGCGTGACGCGAGCGGTGAGGCCACCCACCTGTCCCGCTGGGCGGGGCTGGGCCGCCGCTCGCCGCTGGTCGCCGCGGTCTTCGCGGTCTTCCTGCTCGCCTTCGCCGGCATTCCGCTGACGTCCGGCTTCGCGGGGAAGTTCGCGGTCTTCAAGGCCGCGGCGCAGGGCGGCGCGATGCCCCTGGTGATCGTCGGTGTGATCTCCTCGGCGATCGCGGCGTTCTTCTACATCCGCGTCATCGTGCTGATGTTCTTCAGCGAGCCCAAGCCCGACGGCCCCACGGTCGCCGTGCCCTCCCCGCTGACCTCGACCGCGATCGCCATCGGCGTCGCCGTCACCGTCGTCCTGGGCCTGGCCCCCCAGTACTTCCTCGACCTGGCCGACAAGGCGGGCGTGTTCGTCCGGTAGGCCCTCACTGCGCGGGGTGCGTTCGCCGGGTTCCCGGCGGGCGCACCCCGTTCGGGTGTCCGCCCTCGCGTCAGCCGCCGTGTGCCTCGCGGCAGGCGAGGAGGGCGGGCAGGTGCGCGTCGCTCCACTGCCGGGCGGTGTCGATGAGGTCGAGCAACGAGCGTCCCAGCGGGGTGAGTTCGTACTCCACGCGGGGCGGGTTCTCGTCGTAGGAGGTACGGGTGAGCAGGCCGTCGCGCTCCATCGCGCGCAGCGTGGCGGTGAGGACCTTGGGGGTCACGGCGCGCAGCGGGGCACGGATCTCGGTGAAGCGGCGCGGGCCGTCCTCAAGGCAGCGGATCACCATGCCGGTCCACTTGTCGCCGATCCGGAACGGCAGCGCGGAGGAGGGGCAGATCGAGTCGAACATCTCCGGGTCCAGTGGCGGCCGGTCATGGACGACCCGGCCGTCCTGCCGCCGGAGATACTCCCCTTCGCCCGCGCCCACACAGCGGGCCTGGACCGGCTGCGCACGGTCGAGGCCGAGGCGCCCGCGCCCGTCGACTGGCTGGTCCTCACCCCGCCGGTGCTGCTCGACCACGGCCCGCGCACCGGCCGGTACCGGGTCGGTGGCGACACCGCCGCATCCGCTCATCTGTCCTACGCCGACCTCGCGGTGGCTCTCGTCGACGAGATCGAGTCCCCGCGCCACCACCGGACCAGGATCTCGGTCTTCGACTGAAAGCTGAGGCCGACCGGCAGTTGGAGGACGGTGTCGCGAGGGCGTCCGGTCCGGGGGCTTCGACCGGCGAGCCGGTGTCAACTCAGATGAATATCAAGTTGTTTCTCGTTCACATCAGTTGACCTCTGCGCGGCGGGTGGGCAATGCTGAACGCCGTCGCCGCCGGCAGCCTCTCCGCCGTACGGCGACGGCACGCGGATACGCGTGACGGGCACGGAACGTGCGGGGAGCGGAAGTTGTGCGCCCCTCGCCGTCGCGCGGCCGCCGCCGTATACGCGTCCCGTGTACGGTCCGGCCACGGCGCGACCGCACCGCCGCTCCTCGGCCGGGCCCGACCTGGGCCCCTCCGGCCCGATGTGGGCCGGAGCCGGAACCGGTCCGGAACCGGAACCCGCCGGACCGGAGCCGGGATCGGTCCGGGTCCCGACCGCAACGGCGGCCGGCCACCGGCCGGCCACGACCGAAGGAGAACCCATGTCCCCTCTCGCCGCGAAGGCAAACGACAGCGCCGCCCTGGCCGGTGTGTCCCTGCGCTCCACCGACGTCCAGCGGCTGGCGAGCACCGAGGTCGCGCCCATCCTGTCCGTTGTCGTGGTGACCTGCTCCGTCAGCGTGTCCATCAGCGTCTCCGGCGGGACCATGCCGGCCCCGCAGTAGGGTCCGCCCGCCGGGCCGGGTGCCGTACGCCCGGCCCGGTCCCGCGGGGAGGGGTTCCCCGCGGCACCGCACCGCCCGCGGGTCGGCGGGACGAGAGCGGTCCTCCGTCGTACGGTCGCCCGGTTCGCCCTACGGCGCGACGCCCCGCCGGACAGTTCTCCTCGCCCACGCTCCTCGGCCTCCTCCGCCGCCGCGCTGGCGGTCCCAGCCGGACGACGCCCCAACGGCTCCCCAACGGCGCCCGGGCGGCGGCCATTTCGCGGCGCCGCCCGACCGATCCCGGCGAACTCCCGGTCGAGCGCGTAGCCGAACTCCCCGACCCCCCAGCCGAGCTCGTAGCCGAACCCCCGAACCCCAGCCGAACTCTCCCAGCGAAGGGGAAGATCCGTGCCGAGACTCCAGCGGATGCTGCGTGCCGCGGTGGCACCGCCCACGGTGGACCGCGGGACCGCGCTGACCGTCATGGAACGGCTCGGCGCGGTCAACCATCTGGTGGCGAGCCTGGAGTACCTGGTCACCGCCGACGACCGCCGCCCCGGCGGCCTCAACGACTGGCAGGTCGCCCGGGGGCAGTTCGCGCTCTGGCCGCGCCCGGCCCGTGCCGCGCTCGACGTGGTGGGCCGGCCCGCCGTGACGCGCGCGCTGCACGGCGCCCGCGTCGCCGCGGCCGGCGCGCTGCTCCTGCCGCTACCGCGTCGCGGCCGCCTCGCGGCCGACCTGGTGCTCTCCGCCGCCTCCCTCGCGCTGTACCCCCGCGATCACTACGGCACCGACGGCGCCGACCAGGCCGCCTTCCTCGTGCAGACCACGGCGGCGATCGGGCGGGCCGCCGAGGACCGGCCCCGTACGGTCGACGCCTGCCTGTGGTTCGCCGGCCTCCAGTCGGTGCTCTCCTACACCGCCTCCGGCTGGGTGAAGGCGTCCAGCCCGACCTGGCGCAGCGGCCGCGCCCTGCCCGGCATCCTGCGCACCGTCTCCTACGGCGAGGAGCGCGCCTGGCGGCTGGTCCGCGACCACCCGCGCGCCGCCAAGGCGCTGTGCGCCTGCGTGATCGCCCTCGAATCATCCTTCCCCGCCGTCCACTTGGCCCGCGGCCGGGCGGCCAGGCCGATGGTCGCCGCCGCCGCCGGCTTCCACCTCGCCAACGCCGGCGTGATGGGCCTGGGCCGCTTCCTCACCGGCTTCTGCTCGCTGCACCCCGCCGTGCTGTACGTCACCGGTCCGCGCGAACGCGTCCTCGCCGACGGCCGGGTCCAGCGGCGCGACGACACCTTCCCGGTCGTCGCGGGCGCCGCGCTGGCCGCGGCCCTGACCGCGGGGGCCGTCGTCCGCGCCAGGGACCGGCGGACCGTGCTGCGCGGCCGCGGCGACGAGCGGCGGTTCGTCAGCACCGCCGGCACCACACTCGTCCACCGCCGGATCGACCCACCCGGCGGCCGTCCGGCCCCGGACACCCCGGTCGTGGTCGTCAGCGGAGCACTCGCCGAGTCCCCCGAACGTGCGGAGTGGCTGGTCCGCGAACTCGCCGCCCGGCACACCGTGGTCACCTACCACCGGGCCGGCCAGGCCGGCAGCGCCGCCGTACGGAAGCCCCGGCCGGACAC
>NZ_JACEGK010000217.1:0-12371 GCF_056859195.1 Streptomyces sp. NH27 | reverse complement strand
GCCGTCGGCCGGCGCGCTGTCCCCGACCATCACGGTGTCCCGCACCGCGTCGCCGGTGACGCCGAGCGCGTCCAGCGCCGCCTGGAACAGCCGCGGGTCCGGCTTCTGCATCTCGTGCTCGTAGCTGAGTACGAAGGCGTCGACGTTGTCCGCCACGCCGTGCACCCGGAAGATCGGCCGCAGGTCCCAGCCGATGTTGCTCACCACCGCGACCGGCACGCCGCGCTCGCGCAGCCCCGCCAGCACCTGCGCGGTGTCCGGATACGGCTGCCACGCCGCGGGGGTGCGGTGCCGCTCGTACAGCGCGTCGTGCACGTCCCACGGCAGCCCCGCCGACCGGGACAGCGTCGTGTACGCCGCCCGGTGCCGCTCCGCCGTCAGGTCCCGCGTCTCCCACACCTCGATCAGGTCCGCCGGCAGCGCCTCGGGCGAGGGCCCGCCGGGCTGCGCACCGACCCGCTCCAACTCCCGTGCGTACTTCGTGACTTCGTCGTCCGCCGCCTCGATGCCCTCGGCCGCGAGCGCGCCCCTGAGCCATCGCTCGCAGGGCTCGATCCGGAACAGGGTGCCCGAGAAATCGAACATGACCGCCTTGATGGTGCCTCCCCGGTAGTGGTCGCTCGGTCACAGCATCCCAGACGCGTTCCGGGGCGGTTCGGGTGGATGGTGTGTTTTCGGGCCTGCCGTGCCGGCGGGGCAGGTCGTCGTACCCGGCATGGACGGCTCAGGTCGGGGCTGGTGGCTCGGGTCGGGGCCGGCGGCTCAGGTCAGGGCGTGCAGGCCGGGGCCGAAGGTGATGATCAGCGGGACGGCCGGGACCAGCAGCGACAGGACGGTCAGGCGCAGCCGTTGGGCGACGGGGAGACGCGGGGTGGGTGCCAGCAGGCGGTTGACGCGGCCGGGGAGTTCGGCGAGCGGCCCGGCGGAGGGGCCGAAGACCCCGCGCGGCTCGTTGAGTTCGACCAGTGCGAGGGCGGTGGTGAGGCGGCCGAAACGGCGCGAGGCGGTGTCGTCGGCGGCGAGTTCGATCAGGTGGTGGACCTGGTCGCGGAAGGCGGCGAAGACCGGGACCTGGGGGAACCCGCCGGCGAGGGCGCCCGCGCAGTGCAGCAGAAGGTCGTGCCGGGCCCGGGCGTGACCCTGCTCGTGGGCGATGACGGCGTCGAGTTGGCGTCCCTTGAGCCGGCCGAGCGCGGCCGTGGTGATCACCAGGCGCGGCTCGGCGCCGGACAGCCACCACGCGTCGGAACGGGCGTCCTCCAGCACGACCAGCCGTTCACGGGGCGGCACGGACTCGCCGGGCAGCCGGGGCGCACGCACCTGGAGTTCGGCCCGGCGGGTACGCCGCCTGCCCCGGGCGCCGCGCACCTCGCGGGTGAGCATCGCCGCGGTCCACACGCCGCCGAGCGCGAGCAGCACCGCGAGTGTGCCGGCCCACCGGCCGTACCGGGGCAGCCCGTAGGCGTCCTCGACGCCGTGCGGCGCGAACGCGAAGATGTGGCCGCGGACTTCCGCCCAGGCGGCCGAGGCGGTGAGCGCCATCGCCGACACGCAGCACAGCAGCACCGCGGCGACCACGCACTGCCACACCCACAGGGCGAGTACCGGCTCGCGCTCGGGCCATTCGGCACGTGCGAGCAGACGCGGCGCCGTCGCCGCCGCAAGTGCGCCGAGAACCAGCAGCACGAACGGGACCGTCATGCTGATCACCCTAGGAGTCGCCTTGCTCACTGTGATGCGGCAGCGCGCCGATGTGACGCACAACTCACCCGGGCCATGGGGCGGTCCGGGCCGGACGAGACGCGCGGTTCACATGACGAGCAGCATCACGACCATGCCGAGGGCCACGAGGAGCCGTCCTGCCTCACCTGCGAGAACTAGATCCTGCAGTGATCGACTGGGAGACGGATGGGAAATCAGGCTGCCATCGACCCGAGCCTGCGCCCATGAACTTCTCCCATCGCTCCTGGAGCGCTTCTACGATCTCACGCTCCATCTTCGGCGTCACGTTCGCGTACAGACCCTGCACGCCGGCCACCTCGTGGCCCATCCGAGACTCCTGGGCGGTCACCGAGTGGCCATCTTCCTCCAGCCACTCTTTGTGACCGTGCCTCAACAGATAGAGACGCTTACCTGCCATCGCCTTCACTGCGGGGATCTCCGGACGAAGCCGATCGCGCCGCTTGTCCCACTCGTCGGAGCCGTCCCGGATCGGCTGCCAGTAGTGAACAGACCACTGCGTGCCCATCTGCCCGCCGGAATGCGTCGGGAACACCCAGGGGGAGTCGTGCGAGTCCAGGAGGGCCCGGTGCATCTCGTGCAGGAACGGAGGCACGACCAGCGTCCGCATCGACTGGTACTTCGGTTCCACCAGTACCAAGCCGCCCCGCCTCTTGCTGTGCTGCACCTGCCACTGCACACGGAGCGCCGGCATTGTCCCGTAGCGGTCGACCAGTTCCTCACGCGCTTCGTCGTCAGGCTCGGACGCCGGCCACAGCGGCGACGCGTAGTCGCGCCTCAGCCCGAAGATTTCGCCAGGCGGTCGCATCCCGGTGAACGCCAGCGTCCAAATGCACACCCACCCGGCGTAGCCCCACACCGTGTAGGCGTTGGTCGCGAGCTGGTGGAGCACCTCCATGTCCATGGGGCGCTTCTTCTCTCGGTGCTTCTTCTCGTACTTGCCACGGCGGCGCTGCACGACGACGGGCGAGTCCGTGCGCAGTTTGTACTTGACGACCGCGTCCGACATCAGCATCCCGAACAGGCTGAGCAACTGCTCCACGTAGTGCCCGGAGATCTCACCGCTGGCCTGAGCCGACTTAAGGCCCTTCTTCCACGCCTCGTACTCCCAGGCCGTGATCTCGCCGACGGGTCGCCGGCCCCAGTACGGGATGATCCTGGAACGCAGCCGCGATGCGTAGCGATCTTCTGAGGTCTCCCGCAGGTCCAGGGCTTCATGCCAGCGCCAGCAGTAGTCCGCCATGAGCGTCTTGCCGTCTGCGCGTCGCACGTTCTTGCCGTGCCGAACCTCGTACTCGCGGTCGAGGCCGAAGTCGTAGGCTTCCTGATCGTCGGCGAACTTCACGCCGGGCTCGGGGCCGCTGGCGGACTCGTACTTCTTGGTCTTGGTGGCGTTGCCGTCGGCGTCGAGCCGGTACTCGCCGCCCCACCATTTGACGCGGATGCTGTCGCCGCGCCGCTCTACATACGGCACTTGGTGGCTCCCGTCGTGAAGGCTGCGCGTTGCGGGCCGGCAGAGCACCCCTGCCGCCGGCCGCCTCGCACACGACATGCTGTCAGTTGATCAGACGCCCGATTATGCATCCGGCGCAACTGGAGCAGTCGCCTCCTTGACGCCTGACGAGCTCCCGCATGTGCCGCCTTGCGTCGGCATCAGTGTTCACTCGCGGTGTCGCCACACACACCATGCTCCCGTTGACCCGCGCGCGCCAGCCGATGGCTCCGCCCAGGTCCGCTGTGAGCAATTTTCCCATATGGCCCTCCCCGGATGGGTTTTGTGGGAGTGCCCCCAAGTGGTGGACCGATCGTGCCACGTCTTGGCTGGTTTGTGATGGCGATGTGTGAACGCAGTTACGGTTCGGTGCGTCACAAACCTGTAACTGTCGGATGGTTGTACGGCGGATCGGCGAACTTCGGCCCGGTTGGGGTCAGTCGGCGGCGGGGAGAACGCCGCGGTTGCGGAGCGCCTCGATAGCGCGCTCGTTGACCTCGCGGATCTTGGGCGCGCTGAGATCGGTGCCGGCCACCATCGCGCCTTGTACGGCCTGGCGGATGGCGTCTTCCAGGTCGCCGGGCGGTACGGGGGCGTATCCGACCTCGTCGGAGTGGTCGATGTTGAGGGCGTCGCCGCCCTCCATGATCTTCCGGCAGCTGCCTACGGCCCAGTCGAGGGCTGACTCGATCTTGTCGTAGCTGACGTGTCGGACGGCTTGGGCGGACTCGACGCGCATCCAGGTGTCTTTGCTCATGCCTGCCATGGCTGCTGCCCGCTTGATGGACAGGTTCAGCCCGAGGCGTCGCTGCTCAACGCGCTCCGCCAGTCGCTGCAGGTCAGGTGTGGGCACCCGCTCATCATGACAGGACTGTGCGGGACTAGCTAGGACTGGCCCTAACTCGGCCGAACATCACCCCTGGTCCCATGCGTCGCTGGTCTAACTACCGACCACAACCGATCTAACTAAGGGCTAGCAACGGTCTAGACAGACGGTCTAACTAGGGTCTAGCTTTACGTCATGCAAGCACGGTTCGCCACCTTCGAGGTGAACGGAGCGGCCATACGGGACGCACGCATGCAGGCGGGGATCGAGACCAAGGAGCTCGCCAGCAGCGTCGGCGTCTCGGATAGCTACATCCGGAAGCTCGAAACAGGAATCCGCAAGCACATGCGCCCCGGCCCCTACCGCCGGCTGCGGACCGCCCTGAACGCCAACGAGACAGACCTCCTCGACCCCCAACGAGGACCAGCCATGCCCGAAAGGAAGTGACATGAACGAGTACACGCAGCCCCAGCGGCCCGAAGACCCCAACGCCGAGTACCTCACGGTGCAGGAGACGGCCTGGGTTTTCCGCTGCAGTGTTCGCACGATCCGCCGGTACATCAACAACAACGACGCCCCCCACAGCCGCGTCGGCATCCGGATCATGCTCAGCCGCGATGACCGCAAGGCGCTCTACGACCTGCGCCGCTCCGGTACCGCCCCGACGCGCATCCCCTCGCAGCGCCGCCGCAAGCCGGCGAAGCGCACTGCCCCCACCGTCCCCGCGCAGCGCGCGGCCTGACGGCTGCGGGCCGCCGCCGACAACTCCCCAGCCATCGGCGAACGGCCCTGATCCACCCATACATCCGCAGACACAGAGAGGTGGACCACCACCAATGATCGCATCTGAGAAAGACCCGAGCGCCATTCGCGCTGCGGCGCTCACCGAGGCCATCGAGGCCGTGCGAGCCGAGCACCTGACCGACAACTCGGGTACGAGCGAGGACGAATCCTACGACCAGGCCATCGACGACGCGGTTGCCGCGATCGGCGCACTGCTCGAAGGCGGTGCCCGATGACTGCCCCGACGGCCCCGCGCGGCATCGAGGACCTGGACGTGCCGCTGTCCGTGGTGATGGCGCAGACCCTGTCGCCCGTCCTGCGCGCAGAGTTGGCCGTGACGAACTCCGAGTCGGACCGCATCGCCTACGGCCAGGGTCTCGACCTCCTCGCGCACCCCGAGTGGTGCTCGACCGACGCCGACTACCCCAACTGGGCGCCGGGCGGATCTGGCGAGCCTGTCGTGGATGCCCCGTGCCTCACCTGCGGCCACGAGCTGCGCCGACACGTCGAGGACGAGTGTGTTGATTGTTTTGGAGACCCGGGCTACGACCCGCAGCACTCTGCCCGGACGGGTGGTGCCAGATGAGCGCCCGTTTCTGGCTGGACGCCTTGCCGTCTACGGACCCGATGTTTGCGCCGCTGCACGTCGCGGAGCACCTGTCGGACCCGGCGGACTGGCCGGTCCTGGAGCAGGCCCACAAGCAGGCCCGGAGCGAGGCCGCTTGGGGCGAGCCGCTCGCCGCCATGGACGCGAAGGCCGCCGACCTCCTGCACGACGCCGCCCGGTTGGCCGAGCGGGACGACGACGGCACCGACACCCACAACGTCCACCGCGCCGACCTCGAAGCCCTCGGCCTGACCGCCGTCCGCGTCGCCATCCGCCAGCACGACCAGCAGAGCATGGGGAGGGCCGCCTGATGGCCGACTACCGCACCAAGGCAGAGAAGGACGCGGCCGACCGCTTCCCCCGCAGCGTCGCCGGACACAAGCTGATCCTCCTTCACGACGACGGGCTGTACCGGCACCTCCGCTTCGTCAACCCGCGGCACGGCAGCCTCGGCAGCTTCGACCTGGTGACCTGGCCGGACCACCTCGCGATCAGCGGAGACGTCAGCGAGGGCTACGTCTTCACCCGACTCCGCGACATGTTCCAGTTCTTCCGAGGCCACGAGGTCAACCCGGGCTACTGGTCGGAGAAGCTGTACGGCGACCGCCGCCGGGTCGAGGTCTACGACCAGGACTCGTTCGAGCGGCAGGTCAAGGCTCACGTCGTCGAGGCGATCCGTGAGGGCGACGCGCCGCGCGGGATCGGCGCCGAGGTCACTCGCGACATCTTCGAGTGGGGCGACATCACCTGGGAGGACGGCGCCCGCAAGGAACTGGAGAACTTCAACTACCAGGGCTGGACCTTCGACGACATCAGCGAGTGGGACTTCCACGACTGGTCGCCGTCCTTCCTCCGGGCCTGCCACGCAATCGTGTGGGGCATCGCCCGCTACGACCGGATGAACCGTTACGGCCTGACGTCGCTCACCACCCGGAAGCAGGTGGCGGCATGAGCGCCCTGACCGAGAGCCAGCTCGCGGGGCTGGCGGTGAACGCCGCCCACGCCCTGGTCGACGAGAAGCGCCTCTACGCGATCGCCTGCGAGGAGATCACGCGCCTCCGCAAGCAGTCCTCAACTCTGGCGGCCGAGGTCGACCGCCTGACGGATTCCATGTCCGCAGTCCGCACCCTGCTCGCC
Source organism: Streptomyces sp. NH27 (assembly GCF_056859195.1). Taxonomy (NCBI): domain Bacteria; kingdom Bacillati; phylum Actinomycetota; class Actinomycetes; order Kitasatosporales; family Streptomycetaceae; genus Streptomyces; species Streptomyces sp. NH27. The sequence goes on along the minus strand of NZ_JACEGK010000217.1, from coordinate 5,786 downwards.
TCGCGGGGTGAGGGCCGCACGGACGGCGCGGTGCTACAGCAGATCGCCGGGATCGTCGCCCGCGCCGAGGGGGTGGCGTCGTGACCCGGATCTGGTACCCGCCCCGCCGGTCCCGCACGGGTGGTGCGCGATGACCGCCACCGCCGTGCTCCCGGTCCGCCTGCACCTGCTGCGCGCGTTGGTGTCCCGGCAGGGCGGGGAGTGGACGCCAGCCCGCGTCGCCCGCGCCTACGCCACCGCACAGATCGACGCCCCGAAGCACACCACCCACAAGGCCGACCTGAAGCGCCTGCACGCCATGGGCGTCCTCGACCGGCGCGACCAGCCCGGACGCACCCACTACGTACCCAGCCGCACCGCCAGGGGGACCAATGCCTGACCTGATGGCCGTCATCGACGGAAGAACAGAGCCGCTCAGTTCGTGCCACTGGGTGCTGTTCGACGGCACCGGATGCGCGGTCGGCTCCGAGTACGGCGACAGCGCCACCAACGCCGACGACGCCCACCGCGACTTCACGCCCCATCAGCGGGACCGCGACCGGCAGACCCGGCAGGGCTACCGCATCGAGTTGCTGACGAAGCAGCAGTGGCGCGACCAAGCCGCAGCCTGCTTCTACGGCACCTGCACGCATCGGACGGCCGGTGATGCGGCGTGACCACCACCCGCAAGCACCGCGCCGGGGACCGCATCGCTGTCCTGGAGAAGCAGGTCGCCGAACTGAAGGCCGCGAACGCCAAGCTGCGCCGGGAGGCCGCCAAAGTCGACGGGCACGTCCTCCGCGGCATCCAGCAGGCCACCGAACTCGCCGAACTCCACGACGCCCACGAGCGGCTGGAAGTCCAGCGGAACGCCGAGATCGAAGCCATGCGCAAGGAGATCGCCGACCGGGATCGACAGATCGCCATCGCCGCCCGCGCCCAGTCCCTCGTCACCGCGACACAGCCCATGTCCGTCGCCGAGGTCACCGCTGAGCTCGCCCAGCGCCGCAGCATCCGCGTCGTGCCGCTGTGGGAAGCGCCCTTCGCCAAGACGGGAGACGCCGCATGAGCACCCTGCAGATCGCCCTCGTGGCTGTCGGCGCACTCGGCCTCGTCGGGCTCCTGCTGTTCGGCGTCGTGTGGTTCATCGGGAAGGCGGCCCGGAGTTGACGATCACCGGCCTGCTCTTCAACCCGGCCCTGCCCGACGACGTGGTCCTCACGCTCGACGGCCCCGACTACTACGCCGGCGGCTGGGCCCGAACCCTCGACGACCAGCCCGCCCAGCACCGAGACGGCTGCCAGCTCGCCGACTTCCCCGCACCCATCTGCGCCTGCCAACCCCCGCTGTAACCCAGCCCCGCACGCCGGCGGCTGACCGTGACCACCACCGGCCAGCCGCCGGACACCACCCGCATACCCACACCTGAACTTGGAGACCCCGTGTCCTACCCGCAACTCCTCACCCCCGTCGAGAAACTCGCCGACGCCAAGGAACGCCTCGGCATCCCCGCGATCGTCGTCATCTGCGGCTCGACCCGCTTCATGGACGCCATGACCGAGGCCGACAGCGCCCTCACCTGGGCCGGCCACATCGTCCTCAAGCCCGGCGTCGACATGAAAACCCCGCACCCCCTGTGGGCCGACCCCGTCGAGGCCGAGGCCGGCAAGGTCCGCCTCGACGACCTGCACCGGGCGAAGATCCGCCTCGCCGACCGGGTGCTCGTCGTCGGCAACTACATCGGTGACAGCACCCGCGCCGAGATCACCTACGCCCGCGAGCTGGGCAAGCCCGTCACCTTCACGCACCCCGAGATCGACCCCGCCGGCGGTGCCCAGTGATCGCCTGCATCCACTGCGGAAGCACCGCCGGCCCGTTCGTGCCCGGCGACCGGCCCGTCTGCGAAGACTGCGCCGACGCCCAGGCAGGTGCCGCGTGACCGCGACCGTCGAGGCGCCCGAGCGGGCGGACGACCCGCTGTGGGACGGCGACGGCCTCTACCCGGACCTCCCCATCGACGCCTACCACCGCGACATCGTCCCCGGCGGCAGCCTCTCCAGCAGCGGAGCCCGCAAGCTCCTCGCACCCTCCTGCCCCGCCAAATTCCGGTACGAGCAGGACAACCCGCAGCCGCCCAAGACGACCTTCGACATCGGCCACGCCGCCCACAAGCTGGTCCTCGGCGACGGACCCGAGTTGGTCGTCGTCGATGCCGCCCGCTGGGACACCAACGCCGTCAAAGCCGAGGTAGCCGCCATCCGCGACGCCGGCGCCATACCGCTCAAGAAGCACGTCCTCGACCAAGTGCAGGCCATGGCCGAGGTACTGCGCGACCACCCCGAAGCCGGGCCGCTCCTCGACCCCGCCTCCGGAGAACCCGAGCAGTCCCTCTACTGGACCGACCCCGGCACCGGCATCACCCGGCGCGCCCGGCTCGACTGGTTCCGCCACGACGGCCGCGTCGTCGACTACAAGACCTGCACCAAAGGCGACCTCGACAGCATCTCCAAGGACATCGCCACCTGGGGCTACCAGCAGCAAGACGACTGGTACACCGACGGCCTCGCGGCACTCGGACTCGCCCCAAAGGACACCGAGTTCAGCTTCGTGTTCCAGGAGAAGGACCCGCCCTACGTCGTCACCGTGGTCCGCCTCAACACCGAAGCCAAGCGCATCGGCCACCTCCTCAACCAGACCGCCCTCCACGTATACGCGCACTGCGTGGAAACCGGGCACTGGCCGGGCCACTCCGAGATCACCGAGCTGATCTCGCTGCCCCCGTACATCGAACGCCTCTACAACTAGGAGCCCTTCCGTGACCAACCCCATCCAGCGGGCCAACGCCCAAATGTCCGGCCCCCGCGGCCGACAGGCCTCGCCCGAGGACGAGTTCGACGACGGCGCATTCGTCTTCCGGCCGGCCACCAAGGACGGCGCCAAGGCCCGCATCTCCATCCAGGGCGTGTCCGGCTCCGGCAAGACCTGGACCGGCCTCTCCATCGCCAGCGGGCTCGCCGAAGGGCAGCGCTTCGCAGTCATCGACACCGAACGCGGCGCCGCCGCCCTGTACGTCAACGACCTCGACGCAGCATTCGACACCCTGCCGATGCACCGCTACGACCCCCGCGACCTGCAAAAGGCGCTGGCCGCCGCTGCCGCCGCCGGCTACCCCGTCGTGATGGTCGATTCCCTCAGCCACTTCTGGAAGGGCACCGACGGAACCCTCGACCAGGTCGAAATGGCAGCTCAGGCCCGCTACGGAGGGAACAAGTTCGCCGGCTGGAAAGACGGCGGCAAGATCCAGAACGAGATGATCGAGGCCCTCATGTCCTACCCGGGGCACGTCGTCGCCACCATGCGGTCCTACGTCGACTGGGTCCTCGTGGACAAGAAGCCCACCAACCAGGGCATGCGCGCCGAACAGCGCAGGGGCATCGAGTTCGAGTTCGGCGTGGCCGCAGAGATGGACGAGGCGAACAGGCTCCGGTTCATCAAGTCGCGCTGCCCGGCGTTCAGGGGGCTTCAGCTCAACCAGCCGCACGGCGGACGCGATATCGCCAAGCCCTACCTGGACTGGCTCCGCGCCGGCGCCGAGGAAATCGACGCGGGTCGGTGGATTGACGCTGCCAGCTCGCCGGAGGCCACGCCGGAAACCCTGCTCGACCTGTACCGCGAGGTCGAGGCAGCCAGTGCGCTCGCTACGCCACTGATGCACCCGGAGAACGGCAAGCCCACGAACCTCGGCGACTTCATCAAGGAACGCGGCAAGGCCCTCAAGGCCGCCCAGGCCCCGCAGTAGCCCCGGAACGCAGAACGGCCGCGCCCGGGGATAGCGGGCGCGGCCACCCCGCCATCACACCACACCGCACCAGCCGGAGGTATCCGTGAGCATCCTCGACATCCACCCCGAGCTCGCCGCCTTCATCCAGTCCGTCAACACCTGGGACAAGGCCCTCATCGAGCAGGCCATCGAAATCTTCGGACGCGACGGCCATCCGTTCTCCATGAACACCTTCCGCGACCTGCTCCCCAACATGGCGCACGGCACCGCCGGCCTGGTCTTCCTGTCCATGGTCAACCGCAAGCCCGCGCCCATCCGCGAAATCGGCAAGGTCAAGTCCACCTCCGGGCCCACACACAGCAAGGACATAGGGCTCTACGTCCTCACCGACCACGGCCAGCGCACCGCCGCCCGACACAACCAGGAGCGAGGGATGGCCGCATGAACGGCTACCTCGCTGGCGTGCTCGCTACCGGCTCCCGCACCTGGGATGACGTCACCGCCATCCACACGGCACTCACCGACGCCTGGCACGACGCCCGCCAAGACGGCTGGCCCGGCATCGAGGTCATCGAAGGCCAAGCCAACGGAGCCGACACCATCGCCGCCGCCTGGGCCCGCCAACACCACAACGACGGCGTAGGCCACCAGCCCATGCCCGCCCAGTGGGAACACTGCGCCCCCAACTGCCCGCCCGGACACCGCAAGCAGGCACACGACCGCACCTACTGCCCCACCGCCGGACACCGCCGCAACCAGCAGATGGTCGACGCCGAACCCGAACTGGTCCTCGCGTTCATCTGCCCCTGCAACAGCCCGCGCTGCCGCAAGCCCAAGCCCCACGACAGCCACGGCGTCGCCAACTGCCTCCAGCTCGCCCGCACAGCCCACCTGACCATCCGCGAGGTGAGGGCCGCATGACCACCGAACGCCGCCTCGCGCTGCTCGCCGCCGGCCTCACCCTCCTCGGCGCCGCACTCATCACCACCGCCCACCACACCCGCAAGCCCTGACGGGAGGAACCATGACCACCGCCGTCCACCCCGCGTCCCGCGCCTGCTACCTCCGCGGCTGCCGCGAAGCAGGATGCTCCGACGCCAACAAACGCTTCTGCAAGCAGTACCGAGTCGAGCGCTACACCAACGGCCCCCGCCGAGTCGACGCAGCCCCCTACCGCACCCTCGTCGACACCTACCTCAACGCTGGCTGGGCCTACTCCGCCATCGCCGAACTGGCCGGATGCAGCGAAACGGTCATCTTCAACCTCGCCAACGACGTCCCCCGCATCAGCCCAACCAGCGCCAGGCGCCTGCGCGCCCTCCCCGCAACACCACCCGTGCAGCACCCCAGGGGACGCGCCTACACCAACGCCATCCCCACGATGCGGAAAGGCCGCGCCCTGGTCCGCATCGGCTACGAGGTAGGCATCATCGCCGCAGCCGCCCGCATCCACCCCGACGCCCTCAGTCGCATCATCAACCGCGAAGGCGGACTCGTCCTCGTCACGACCGCCGAGGCAATGGCCGCCGTCTACGAAGAGTGGCGGTGGAAGCCCGGCCCCAGCCTCGCGTCCCGGGACCGCGCAACGAAGCTGGGCTGGCACGGCCCCCTCGCCTGGGACAACATCGACGACCCGGCAGCCGAGCCCGACACCGAGGGCGAGGGCTACGACGGCAGCAAGCGCCGACGGGACGACCTTCGCACCGACGAGATCCAGCACCTCGCCGGCTTCGGCTACTCCGACTACGCCATCGCCAAACAGGTCGGACTGCCCGTCAAGGACGTCCACACCCGACTCGGCAAGATCCGCGCAGCAAAGACCGCCGAGGGCAAGAAGACCCCAACCACGGACGAGCAGGTCGCGGCATGAACACCCCCTGCCCCATCCCCGACGCGCTCGCCACCGAATGGTGGGCCCTCACCCAGCCCACCGACAACGGGCACCTCCACTGGACCGGCGGCCGCTACATCCACTGGCACGACCACCAATACGGGCCCCGCATCATCGCCTACACCCTCCACACCC
>NZ_JACEGK010000216.1:0-12401 GCF_056859195.1 Streptomyces sp. NH27 | reverse complement strand
TCCGTAACGTGTCCGTGATCGGGCCGGCCCGGTCGCGGCGGACCGGGCCGGCAGATGGTCAGCCGTGGTTGAGGCGCCAGAGGTCCTGCATCGTCTGCAGATTGCTGAAGTCGTTGCTGAGCTTGGCCGGGTCGAAGACGAAGAGCTGCTTGTTCCAGTCGGTCAGACCGGCCGGCATGAAGGCACCGGGCTTGAGCTTGGTGTTGCCGGGGATGCCGCCGGTGTCCATCTGGGTGTCGACGCCGGTCTGGGTGAGCATGAAGTACACGAACAACTTGGCCGTGTTCGGGTGCTTGGTCTTCGTGGCGATCGCCGCGTACTTGGGGTACTGGTAGCCGGCCCAGGGCTGCATGCCGGTGCAGACCCGCATCGCGAAGCCCTTGTCCGCCACGTCGCGGAACTTGGCGTTGGACACCAGGGCGACGCGCTGCTTCGTCTGGTTCGGCGAGGCGACGGCGGCCGCCGCGTCGTCGTCGGAGGAGGTGAGGATGGGACTGTTCTTGGCCAGGCCCTTGACCCAGGTGTCGGCCGCGGAGTCGCCGGCCGGCAGGTCCTTGCCGTACTTCGCCTTGTACGCCTCGCGCAGCGGGGTGTCGCCGCCGGACTTGAGCTGGTTGAAGAACTCGACGATGTTGGGCTTGCTCAGCGGGTCCTGCATGGCGACCTTGCCCTTCCAGGCGGGATCGGCCAGGTCCCAGATGTTCTTGACGGGGCAGCCCTTCGGGGAGAGCTTCGGGTTGTAGACCCACATGTTGCCCTTGGACAGCACCTGCAGCGGGTTCTGGCTGGCGGCGGGAATGTCCTGCGCGAGGCTGCCGGGTATCCAGGTGTAGACCACCTTCTGGGACAGCAACTGGCCGACCAGCGAGGGGCCGTCCTCGTAGAAGGTGGCGTCGATGGTGACGTTGCCGGCCTGGTTCTCCCTGGTCATCTTCTCCAGGGTGTCGCCGACCTTGCTCTTCACGCCGGTGGCCTTGATGCCGTACTTGGCGGTGAAGGCCGCGGCCGTCTTGGTGATGTCGCCGGTGCTGTCGTAGACGGTGATGCCGCCTTCCTTCTTCGCGGCGGCGATCAACTGGTTCAGGTCGAAGCCGGAGTCGATGACCGGCGTGGCGCCGGGTTCGTCGCCCGACTTGGTGCCCGAGTTGGTGGTACCACCGGTCGACGGCGCGCACGCGGCGATGCCGCAGAGCGCGCCGGCGAGCAGCGCGGCCGTGATGTACCGCCGGCGGACGGTGGTTCGGGGGCGGTCCCCGGGGATGTGGCGTGGCATTGCCTGACCTCCCGCAGTGTCCCGGAGACAACCGGGCTCGTTTGGCGTGGTCCGAGGCCATGAGAGCGGCTCGGCGACCTGATGGGCGACAGCTTTGACCGCGCCACGGCAATATGTCAAGACATTCTGAGGAAACCAATCGGTAACGCCCTCTTGGTGAACACGTTGCCCGCCGGCCATCTGCCGTTCACACGGCCGCCGCTCGCGGCCTTCGTCCGCACCCTTCCTTTGTCCATACATTCTTATGTAAGGTCCACAACACCTTCGGGTAACCCATCCACTCCTGTCAGGGAGAAAACATGCGCAGCCGCACCCGTCTGGCCGCCGGTCTCGCCGTGCTCGTCACGGGGTTGACCGCCGCCTCGGCGACCGCCGCCACCGCACCACTGCCCGGCAACACCAGCGTCCCGCCCGTCCACGCCAAGGCAGAGACGACACCGCTGTTCGACGACGACGCCGGCCACAACTCCAACGCCGACGACCCCGCCGTCTGGTACAACTCCGCCCACCCCGGATCGAGTCTGGTGCTCGGCACCGCCAAGGAGGGCGGCCTGGACGTGTACGGCCTCGACGGCCACCCGGTCCAGTCCCTGCCCGCGCCCGCCACGACCGCGGACGGCGCGGCTCCGAGCCGCTTCAACAACGTCGATCTACTGCCGGACCTGCGCTTCCCCGACGGCCGCCGCTCCGACGTCGCCGTGGTCACCGACCGCGGCCGCGACCGCATCCGCTTCTACCGGATCGACGACTCGAACCCCGCCGCGCCGCTGAGCGACGTGACCGACGCGGCCGTACCGCGCGCCTTCGCCGCGACCGATGTGGACGACCAGTTCACCGCGTACGGCACCGCCGCGTGGCACGACCCGCGCACCGGCCGGTCGTACGTCCTGGCAACCCGCCGGCACACCGCCGAGGTCGGGCTGTTCGAGGTCACCCTCACCTCAACCGGCACCGTGACCTACCACAAGGTGCGCGGCCTGACCCTGCCGAGCAGCTTCCGCACCCCCGGCGGTACCTGGAGCCCCTGCGAGGACCCGGGCGCCGGGCCGCAGGCCGAGGGGCTGGTGGTGGACGCGGCGAGCGGCACCCTCTACATCGGCCAGGAGGACATCGGCATCTGGAAGATCTCCGCGAACCTCACCGGCGCACCCCAACTGGTCGACCGCACCAAGCAGTTCGGCGTCCCCGCGGTCTACGACCCGGCCGCCGACGAGTGCGTCGCCGGCGCGGACCCGGGCTACGGCGGCAGCCACCTGACCGCCGACACGGAGGGGCTGACGCTCTTCCACGCTCCGTCGGGCCACCAGTACCTGATCGCCTCCAGCCAGGGCGACTACACCTACTCCGTCTACGACACCTCCCACGGCGACCGCTGGACCGGCGCCTTCCGGGTGGCCGCGGGCACCGCGGTCGACGGCACGGAGGAGACCGACGGCATCGCCGCACTCAGCCGGCCGCTCGGCTCGGCCTTCCCGCACGGCGTGTTCGTCGTCCAGGACGGCTACAACGCACCGGCTCCCGGCGCCGCCGACGACGGCGACCGCACCGACACGAACTACAAGATCGTCGACCTGTCCGACGTGATGCGGGCGGCCGGGGTGCGCTGAACCCCGGCCCCGGTGTGGCGGGTCGACCCGCGCCCGATGCCCACCTCCGCGTCATGTCCAGGCGCGCGCCGCCCGTAGCGCCCGTTCTCCCGCGGGCGGCGCGTGCCGCCAACACCCCCGCCGCCCGCGGGTGAACGGCTCCGCTGCGAACGGCTCCTTGAGCGAAAGGCCACTGCTCCTTTGACGGTCACCGTTGCCCTGTGCGTCACCGCCATCGCCTTCGTCTTCATCAGCGGCGCCAACGACGGCGGCGCGCTCCTCGCGCTCGCGGTACGCCACCGCGGCCGATCGGCGGGCCTCATACTGGCGCTGCTGGTGGTGGCCGTGGGCGTGGGGCCGAACCTGTTCGGACTGGCGGTCGCCCGAACCTTCACCGGGCGGCTGGCCCAGGGCTCGCCGGACACCGCGCGCCTGGTGTTCCTGGCCGGCGCCGGCGCGGCGGTCGCCGTCGTACTGGTGCTGACCTGGCAGGGTGTTGCCACCTCGCTCACGCTCGCCGCGCTCGGCGGGCTGGCCGGCGCCGGCGTGGTGCTCGGGGTGCAGCCGGCCTGGGGCCGGCTCGGCGCCGTGCTGGCCGTCGGCCTCGCGGCACCGCTGGTCGGTGTGGCGGCCGGCTGGCTGATCGGCCGCGCCGTACGCAGGGTGCCGGCGGTCCGCGGCATGCCTCGCCTGGTGCGCTGGCTGCAACTGGCGGCGTACGGCACGCAGTGCCTGGCCTACGCCGCCAACGACGGGCAGAAGATGTTCGCCGTGGTCGCCGTCGCCTTCGCCGGCGACGCGCTCATGCCCCGCCCGTGGGCGGCGGGCGACGTGATGGTCGCGGTGGTGTTCGCCGCCGGCGCGCTCCTGGGCGCCCGCCGTGTCGCACGCGGCGCCGCCGGCCGTCTGCTCACCACGCGTCCCTGGCAGGTGATGTCCGCCGAACTCGCCTCGTCCGCGGCGGTGCTGTCCACGGCGGGCATGGGCATGCCGGTCAGCATGACCCAGTCGGTGGCCGGCGGGCTGGTCGGCACCGGCGCCAGCGAGGGCGGCCGGCGCGTGCGCTGGCAGTTCACCGTCCCGCTGCTGACCGCCTGGCTGGTGACGCTGCCGGCCAGTTTCGCCGCCGGCTCACTGGCCGGCCTGATCCTCAAGGGGGTCGCCGCATGGTGACCGCAACCGTGCGCCGCATTCTCGGCGACCTCACCGGACGCTCGCACCGCAGAACGATCGACCTGCTCAACCAGCAACTGGACGCGACGGTGAAGGGCGTCGACCTTGCCGCGGACCTCGCTGCCGGACGTATCGCGCCGGACGACGCACGCGCGCGCATGGGCGACGTGGAGCACGAGGGCGACAGCCGCCGAGCCGCGCTGGTGGCCGAGTTGGCGACGACGCTGACCACGCCCATCGACCGCGAGGACCTCTACCGCTTCTCGCGCTCGGTCGACGACGTGCTCGACAACGTGCGGGACCTCGTCCGTGAGACCGACCTGTTCGGCATGACCGGCGATCCGACCGACCTGCCCGCCCTGGAAGCGGTACGCGAGGGCCTCGTCGCCCTGCGCGAGGCGGTCACCGCGTTGCCGACCAGCCCGTCCCGGGCGCAGGAGGGCGCCATGGCGGCCCGAAAGGCCGCGGGCCGGGTGCGGCGGGAGTACCAGACCTCCGTCGCCGCCCTGTTCCGCCGGGAGTTGGGCGCCGGCACCCTCAGCCGCCGCGAGTTGCTGCGCCGCCTCGACGTGATCGGCCTGCGCCTGAACGGCGCCGCCGCCGACCTGTCCGACGCGCTCCTCAAACGGGGGCACTGAACTTGGTCTTCAGCCCCACCAAGACATGATCCCGGTGGGGTTGAAAACGAAGCTGAACCGCACCGGGCCGGACCGCCGCCTCGCACGGTCCGCCGCCTCGCACGGTCCGCACGGCAACACAACTCCCGGGTGCCCGGCTTCCGGCACCCGGCACCCGGCACGCGACGGCGGTACGCCCGCCCGCTCAGGGCGCGGCGACCGTCATCTCGAACGAGTAGCGCGAGGCCCGGTAGACGTGGGAGCCGTATTCGACCGGCTTGCCCGAACCGTCGAAGGCGGTGCGGGTCAAGGTCAGCAGCGTGGCGCCCCGGGTCTCCTCCAGGAGCCGCACCTCGGCGGCCGTGGCCCGGCGGGCGCCGATGGTCTGCTCCGCGGAGGTCAGCCCGACTCCGGACTCGCGCATCAGCTGGTAGAGGCCCGACCCGGCCAGCGCCTCTTCGGTCAACTCGATCAGGCCGGCCGGCAGATGGTTGCTCATGAGCGCGATCGGCTGGTCGTCGGCGAACCGCAGGCGCTGGAGCGCCACCACGGGCACCCCCTCGTCCACGCGCAGCGCGGCGGCGATCTCCGCGTCGGCCGGGATGGTCTCGATGGACAGCACCTGGGTACGCGGCCGGCGCTTGTCGCGCTCCAGGTCCTCGTAGAGGCTGCTGAACTCGACGTGCCGCCTTATGCGGTTGGCGACGACCTGGGTGCCCACCCCGCGCTTGCGGGCCAACAGCCCCTTGTCGACGAGGTGTTGCATGGCCTGACGCATCGTCGGGCGGGACAGCCCGAACTGGTCGGCCATGGCGATCTCGTTGCTCAGCCTGGTGCCGGGCGGCAACTCGCCGGACTCGATGAGGCTCTGCAGTTGCTGGGCGAACTGGAAGTAAAGGGGTACCGGGCTGCTCCGGTCGATGGTGATCTTCTTCGCGAACGTCTCCACGTCACCCTCCGCACGCTGCTGCCGACCTCGCTAGTATGCCTCATTCCACTCAAACACAGAACGTTCTTATGTCATAACAAACTCTTGATCTGTGGCTCATCCAAGGGTAGAAAGCAGGTGGGCCGCTCAGGCCCAGCTCAGGTCCCCTGTACCGTCCACGAAAGGCTCCGTACATGCGCATAGGACTCATCGGCACGGGCCGCATCGGCGCCTTCCACGCCGCGACGCTCGCCGGGCTGCCGGCCGTCACCGGTCTCGTCGTGCACGACGCCGACAAGGACTCCGCCCGCGCCGTGGCGACACAGGTGGGAGCGGAGTACGCCGGCGACCTCGACACGCTGCTCGGGGCCTCCCGCCTCGACGGCGTCGTCATCGCCGCGCCCACCGGCATCCACGCCGAACTGATCCTCGCCGCCAATCGCGCGGGGCTGCCGGCCTTCTGCGAGAAGCCGGTCGCCGGCACGCTGGAGGAGACCGACGCGGTCCTGTCCGCCCTGGAAGGCTCCGACGTCCCCCTGCACATCGGCTTCCAGCGCCGTTTCGACGTCGGCTACCAGGCGCTTCGCGAGGCCGTCGCCGACGGACGCCTCGGCTGGACGCACACCCTGCGGGCCTGCACCTCCGACCCGACACCGCCCCACCCCGGCTACATCCCGGGTTCGGGTGGCATCTTCCGTGACTGCTCCGTGCACGACTACGACATCGTCCGCTGGGTCACCGGCCGCGAGGTCACCGAGGTCTACGCCACCGGCGCCAACCGCGGCGAGGACTTCTTCGCGGCCGCCGGCGACGTCGACACCGGCGTCAGCGTCCTCACCCTCGACGACGGCACCCTGGCCACCTGCACCGCCACCCGCTACAACGGCGCCGGCTACGACGTACGCCTGGAGGTCTGCGGCTCGAAGGGGACCCTGGTCGCGGGACTGACGGAGCAGACCCCGCTTGCCTCGGGCGAGGGAGCGGCCTGGCCGACCGGAACTCCCCACGCGAGCTTCATGGACCGCTTCCTGGATGCGTATCGCGCCGAACTCAGCGCCTTCACCGAGGTGGTGGCCGGCATCCGCCCCAGCCCCTGCACCGCCCAGGACGCCCGTGCCGCCCTCGCCGTCGCCGATGCCGCCACCCGCTCCCTGGCCGAAGGCCGCCCGGTCCAGGTCCCGGTCCACGTCCCCGCGCAGGTGTCCGTGCCGGACGGAAGGGCGGGAGTGACCGCCTGATCCGGCTGCCGCCCTGCGACGGCGCCCCGCGCGCCGTGGGTCCCGGGACTGCTCCCGGGACCGCCCCCGGCCCGCCCGATGCGCCGGCGCCGGCCGGGGGATCGTCGCCCGTACCGGCGGCCTGTCGCCGGCGCCGGCCGGGGTCGCGGCGGGCTTCCTCGGTTCCGTTGGCACCCGCCCAGGGCGGGGACGGATGCGTTGCGCGGGTGGGGTGACGGCGTATCACGCCGCCTGGACTCCTACGTGACGGCCGGCGCCCCCGCCCTACCCGGCGCAGCAGGCGTCGCCGTCCAGAACGGGGCTCTTGCCCATCTGGTCGGCGTCGGCCTTGACGACGTAGACCTCCCAGGGCTCCTCTCCGGGGCCGTGGACCCACACCTTGTCCTGGAGCGCGTAGCAGCAGGATGTGTCGTTCTCCTCGAAGGTGGCCAAGCCGGCGTCCTTGAGGCGGGTGGCGGCCGCGGTGACCTCGTCGATGCTTTCGACCTCGACGCCGAGGTGGTCCAGGCGGGTGCTCCGGCCCGGCTCGCCCTCGATGAGGACGAGCTTGAGCGGCGGGGTGGCGATGGCGAAGTTCGCGTAGCCAGGGCGGCGCTTGGCGGGCTCGACACCGAAGAGCTTGGAGTAGAAGGCGACCGACGCTTCGAGGTCGGCGACGTTGAGCGCGAGCTGGATACGAGACATGACGGTCTCCCCGATCAGGTTGCATTGACGTCTGTCGATTCAACCTTGCACTTTGAATCGAAGAACGTCAACATAGAAGTATGTCGAAGCAAGAGATTGCGGCCCTCGGCCCGGATGGCGTCGACGGATGCTGCGTGGGACTGCTCACCGCCCCGTTGGACGAGGAGCGGGCCGCGGCGCTGGCGAAGGTGTTCAGGGCGCTGGGCGACCCGGTCCGGCTGCGGCTGCTGTCGATGATCGCCTCGCGCGCGGGCGGGGAGGTGTGCGTCTGCGACCTCACCCCGGCCTTCGACCTGTCGCAGCCGACGATCTCCCACCACCTGAAACTGCTGAAGCAGGCCGGGCTGATCGACTCCGAGCGGCGCGGGACGTGGGTGTACTACCGGCTGCTGCCCGAGATGACCGACCAGCTCGCCGCGATCCTCACCCGCCCCGCAGGCAGCTCCCCGCCCCGGTCCGCCGTGGCCGCGTCGTGAGCACCGACAGCACACCGTGCGCCGGGCCGGGCCGGCCCGTCCGTCTGTCCCTCCGCCGCGCCCGGCCGCATGGAGGCCGCGCACTCCCCCGCCACGGGCACCGTGTACGCTGACGGTTTACCCGATAGATGGCCACAGTTCGTTGAATTGGCCTTCTGGAGTTCATCGTCTACATTCCAGTAGACAATCTGCCTCCACGGCGACGACCGGCCAGGAACGGACACGGTCCGAGCCGGTTCCGAAAGACGGTGCTGATGATCACAGGCTCCGCAACGTTGGCCTTCAACGGGTCGCACATCGACGGACCTCTGTTCACCACGATCACGGACCTGGCCCGTGACACCCGGTGGCTCAACGGGTTCGTCGAATGGTGGACCAACGTCCAGCTGGGGGTCTTCGCGGTCCTCATGGTCGTGGGCTGGTGGCGGGCCCGGCGGCGGGACGGCGCCGCGATGACGCTGGCGCTGGCCGTGCCGATCAGCGTCGGCGTGGCCTTCGCCTGCGCGGAGGTGGTCAAGAAGATCGTGGCCGAGCAGCGGCCGTGCCGCTCGCTCCCGCACGCCTTCATCGTCGAGACCTGTCCCGTGCCCAACGACTACGCGTTCCCCAGCGGCCACACCACGGTGGCCGCCGCGTCCGTGGCCGCGCTCTTCCTGCTGGACCGTCGACTCAGCGCGATCGCCGCGCTCTTCGCGGTACTTGAGGGCTTCACCCGGGTCTACGTCGGCGCCCACTACCCCCACGACGTCCTCGGGTCCGCGCTGCTCGCCCTGCCCATCGCCTACCTCACCAGCCGGGCGCTGGGCCGCCTCGCGACCCCCGCGATGACCCGGCTGCGGGAGAGGGCACCGCATCCCTTGCTGGTGGCCGCCGACCGCGGGCGGGCCGACGCTCACGACGCTGCGAGCCGGCAGCCGGCGCCGTCCGAAGGCGCCGAACCGTCCGAACAGGCCACGAACACCGCGCAGTCCACCCGCTCGACGCATTCGCCCGGGCAAGGCCGGCACGCCCGCCGCTGAGCGGAGCGGAAGCCGCAGCCGGCGGGGAATCCGCGGGGGCGGCAACGGCAACGGGCGCCCACGACGCGAGGGAAACGCGAGCTGCGCGATCGCCTCGATCCTCCGGCGGGCGTAGCGAGCGGCGGCGCGGGCACCCTCGCATACGCCGGCCGTCTCATCCGACGCACCACGACGAGGATCAGCCCATGCCCGGCAGCACCAGGATCCGCCTGATCGAACCCACCGACGCCACCCCGATAGCCGCGCACCGGGTGCGGGACGTCGAGGCGTTCCGGCCGTGGGAACCGGACCAGCCGGCCGACTTCTTCACCCCGGAGGGCCAGGCGGAGCGGATCGACCGCCTACTGGCCGGATACCGGACCGGCGCGGTCTGGCCGGGCGTGGTGCTCGCCGACGACCAGGTGATCGGGCAGGTCTCCGTCGGAGGCATCCTGCCGCAGCCGCACCTGCGCCGCGGCTCCGTCGGGTACTGGATCGCCAGTACCGCCCAGAACCAAGGGCACGCCGGGCGCGCCGTCGAACTCGTACTGCGGGTGATGACGGACGAACTCGGATTGCACCGCGCCCAGGCGTCCACCCATCTGGAGAACCTGCCGTCCCAACGGGTGCTGCGCCGCAACGGGTTCAGCCCGTACGGCGTCGCCCACTCCTCGATCCTCCTTGACGGGAGTTGGCAGGACGGGCTGCTGTGGGAACGGATCCTCGGCGACTAGGGCCGTACTTCGCGGGTGGCTGAGTCGGGTGGAGTTGCTGCCTGGCCGTGTCCGGTCGGGGGGTCGTCGTGTTGACCGGGGTGTGACGAAGTCTTCTCGGTCCCCGCGGTTACGGACGGTGCGCCCGCGCATGGAATGTGTGGTCAGCGCCGTGGTGGAAAAGCGTCTGGGCGCTCTGCCTGTCGCTGCCGAGTTTCTGCGCCGGCTTGATGTGGCCGGGACCGTCGACCGGCTGTGCCCGGGCCGCGACATCGCCCATGTGACACACGGCCAGGTCATCGAGGTGCTGGTGGCCAACCGGCTGACCGCGCCCGCGCCCTTGTGGCGGGTGGATCGCTGGGCCCGGGAGTGGGCCGTGGAGGAAGTCTTCGGGATGGAGGCGGAGCTGCTCAACGACGACCGTCTGGGCCGGGCCCTGGACGCCATCGCCCCGCACCTGAGGGAGCTCACCGACAGCGTCGGGGCCCGGGCGATTGGCGAGTTCGGCATCGATGTGTCCACGTTCCACTGGGACATGACATCCATGTCGCTCTATGGTGCCTACCCGGCCGACGATCAGGACGAGGAGTATCCCCGCATCAAGCACGGCCATCCCAAGGACCGCCGCTACGACCTCAAGCAGATCCAGACCGGCCTGGCGGTGACCGGCGACGGCGGCATCCCGCTGCTGTCCCGCGTCATCGACGGCGGAGCCGCGGAGATCTCCCAGATCACCGGCACCATGAACGCTCTGCGCGCGATGGCCGGACCGAAGGAGTTCTTGCTGATCGCCGACTCCAAGCTGATCTCCTACGGCAACGTGGCTGCCCTGATCAAGGCCGGGACCGATTTCATCGCCCCGGCCCCCGCTTCCAAGGTCGACGACGCCGTCTACGCCGCCCTTGGCCTCGATGCGGCCACCGTCGTGGACTACACCCCGGCCCGCGACGAGGACACCCCCGCCGCAGAACGCGAGATCTACCGGGTCCTGGAAGACATCCACCTGCTGACCGGGCCCCGCAAGAACGATCCCCCGCTCGAGGTACGCCGGATCCTGGTGCACTCCACCGGCAACGCCAAAGGCCAGCAGCGGGCCCGCGAGAAACGCCTGGCCAAGGCCCGCGAGGACCTCGACAAGCTCCAGCACTCGGCCGGCGGCCGCTACTACAACACCGCCGAGAAGATCGCCGCACGCCTCGGTGTGATCACCCGCACCCGCCGGGTCTCCGGCTGCCTGTGCACGCAGATCACCACGGACGAAACCGGACGGCCCGCCCTGTCCTGGCACTTCGACCAGGACGTGCTCCAGGCCGAGGCTGCCGTCGACGGCTGGTACGCGCTGCTGACCACCCTCACCCCCGAACAGGCCGATCCCAGCGAAGTACTACGCCGCCACAAAGGCCAGGGCACGGTCGAGCGCCGATACGGCGACTTCAAGGGCCCGCTGGCCGTCACCCCCATCTTCGTGCAGGACAACAAACGCGTCGCCGCACTGATCACCGTGATCTGCCTGGCCCTGCTGCTGTTCTGCCTCATCGAACGCCAGGTCCGCAGAGCACTGGGAGGCGAGCAGAAGATGCAGGGGCTGTATCCGGGCAGCCAGAAAGTGCGGCCCACCGGCCGAATGATCCTCTACCACCTGTCCGACCTGCGGCTACGGGTCGGCAGCGCCACCGACCCACCCGTCATCGCCATCACCCGAGGCATCCAGCTCCACCTCCTCGGCCTGGAACCCACACACCCCCGCTGGCCAGAAACCTGAACACCACCGTTGGCCAGTGAGCACGCGATGTGGCCAGCCTGCGCGTTCGCGGTCCCACTGCGCTCGGGCAGCCCTGGTGGACCTGACTCTGGCGCGCTCAGCTGCGAACAGGTAGATGCCGGGCGAAGCGGCGGACGGCTTCGGTGAAAGCATCCGGATCGTCAAAGTTCGCGAGATGTCCTGCCCGCGGGATCAACTCGACGCGGGCGTGCGGATGCGCGCGGACGAAGTCCATCTCGCCGGACCGGAAGACGGTGTCCTTCTCGCCGTTCAGGATGAGCACGGGAGCCGCCACATGACGCATCGCACCCGCGTCGAAGCGGCCCAGCACCTCGCCCCAGGCGGCCGGCAGACTGTGGAAGGCGTAGCCAGAGCGGATGGTCGCCTCCACCACCTCGGGAGGATAGAGCCGGCGCAGCAACCGGTCGTTCCACCGGGCCAACCGATCCGCCGGCATACGAGGGACGAGCCCGGCGACCCACCGATACGGCGTTGCCCACGGGCCACAAGTTGAGGCGCTGGCCCCCGCAAGGACCAGCCCGCGCAGCTGCTCCGGGCAGCGCCGCGCGAACTCCAGTGAGGCGTATCCGCCGAGCGAGTGCCCGACGACCAGAGCCGGCCCGCGGTCGAGCGAGTCCACCGCGGAAGCGATGATCTCCGTCGCCGCGTTCAGGCTCCATGGTTGAGCAGAGCGGGCGCCGTGGCCTGGTAGGTCAACGGCGGCTACCGGGAAGTCCTCTTGAAGTGCGGTGAGCTGCGGGCTCCACTGTCCCGCGCTGAACCGCGTCCCGTGTACCAAGACGATGGGCGGTGCATCCGCTGCCGTCATGAGTCCCCCAGATCAGCGCTCTCCTCGGAGCGACTCTACCGGCGGGGCCATCCCCGGCGCTGAGACGCGAAAGTGCTGTCCAACGGGGACGCTCAGACTGGCCAACTACAGACCTGTACGAACT
>NZ_JACEGK010000215.1:0-12426 GCF_056859195.1 Streptomyces sp. NH27 | reverse complement strand
GGGCACCCGGCGCAGCTTCTTCATCGGGCCCAACTCGCCCTCGTAGACCTTCTTGACGCCGTCGCCCAGCGAGGTCTCGATGATGCGGATGTCGCGGACCAGGCGCTCCAGGCCCTGGGTCTCGACGGACGCGGCCTGGTCCGAGCCCCACATGGCGCGGTCGAGGGTGATGTGCCGCTCCACGAAGACCGCGCCGAGCGCGACCGCGGCGAGCGTGGTCTGCAGGCCGACCTCGTGGCCGGAGTAGCCGACCGGCACGTTCGGGAACTCGGTCCGGAGGGTGTTGATCATGCGCAGGTTCAGCTCTTCGTGCTTCGCCGGGTAGGTCGAAGTGGCGTGGCACAGCACGATGTTGTCGCTGCCGAGCACCTCGACCGCGTGCCGGATCTGCTTCGGCGTCGACATGCCGGTGGACAGCACCACGGTACGGCCGGTGGCGCGCAGCGCCTGGAGCAGCTCGTCGTCGGTGAGGCAGGCCGAAGCGACCTTGTGCACCGGCACGTTGAACTTCTCCAGGAACTCGACGGAGGGCACGTCCCACGGGGAGGCGAACCAGTCGATGCCCCGCTTGCGGCAGTACTCGTCGATCGCGCGGTAGCCCTCCTCGTCGAACTCGACGCGGTGCCGGTAGTCGATGTACGTCATCCGGCCCCAGGGGGTGTCGCGCTCGATCTCCCACTGGTCGCGAGGAGTGCAGATCTCCGGGGTGCGCTTCTGGAACTTGACCGCGTCGCAGCCCGCGGCCACGGCCGCGTCGATCAGGGCGAACGCGTTCTCCAGGTCGCCGTTGTGGTTGATGCCGATCTCGCCGGTGACGTACACGGGCTGGCCGTTGCCGATGTGGCGGGAGCCGACGGCACGGAGGTTGGCGGGGAGGGTGGTGGTCACGGCGTGTTCCTTCACTACGGGGTTGGGACAGGGGAGTTGGCACGGGCCGGACGGCCCGGGGAAGAGAAGGGGGACAGAACCAGGACGGGTACGGGACTCAGCGGGCGAGCGTGGGGCCGAGCAGCCAGGCGGCGATCTCGCGGATCGCGCCGTACCCGCCCTGCGTGGTGGTCACCGCGCGGGCCGCGGCGCGCACCACGTCGTGTGCGCCGGCCACGGCGACCGGCCAGCCGACGAGGCTGAAGCACGGCAGGTCGTTGACGTCGTTGCCCGCGTACAGGACCCGGTCGGGGGCGATGCCCTGCTCCTCGCACCACTGCTTGAGCGCGAGGTCCTTGCGGTCGATGCCGTGCAGCACCGGCACCTGCAACTTGCGGGCGCGGGCGGCCACGACCGGGTTGGTCTCGCTGGACAGGATCAGTACGGGCACGCCCGCGCAGCGCAGCGCGGCGATGCCGAGGCCGTCGCCCCGGTGCACCGTGACCGCCTCGTGGCCGTCGGAGTCGATCGTCACCCGGTCGTCGGTCTGGGTGCCGTCGAAGTCGAGGACGACCGCGTCGACGTCGTCGCGGCGCGGGGTGGTGGCGCCGGCGTCGAGCAGCGGGGCGAGCGCGCGGGCCCGCTCCAGGTCGGCGGGCTCGTCGATCTCCAGCACCCGGGCCGGGTCGGTCCACACCAGGCTGGTGCGGCCGAAGAAGCGGTGCCGGGCGGCGCGGAAGCCGTCGGCGCGCATGCCGTAGGCGGCGCCGGTCTCCAGCAGGTCCTGCGGGCGGTCCTGGCGGCGCGGGCGGGTGGCCTTGTCGTGGTTGACGCCGACGGCGTTGCCGCGGAAGTCCGCGGCGGTGCCGGCAACTCCGTTCGCAGCGGCCTTGGTTCGGGCGGTACCGGTTCCAGCTGCACCGCTGCCGGCGGCGGCTGTGCCCGCTCCCGCGTCCGCGCCGTCCTCACGCCAGACGAAGCCGTGGAAGGGGGTGACGGTGTGGGCGGTGTCGGCGCCGCCGTCGGCGATCGCCTCGATCACGCCGTCGAGTTCGTCGCCGGTGATGAACGGGCTGGTGCACTGGACGAGCAGCACCACGTCGGCGGCGCTGCCGCTCATCGCCTCGTACGCGTCCATGGCGTGCAGCACGGCGGCCTCGCTGGTCGCGGTGTCGCCGGCGATCGACGCCGGCCGCAGCACCACCTCGGCGCCGGCCGCCCGGGCCACTTCGGCGATCGCCGGGTCGTCGGTGGAGACCACGATCGCGCCGATCCGGCGGGCGGCGGTGCAGGCGCGTACCGCGCGGGCCACCAGCGGCACTCCGCCGACCGTCGCCACGTTCTTGCCGGGCACGCCCTTGGAGCCGCCGCGGGCGGGGATGACGGCGAGGACCCGGGCGTCGCGGGCCGGGAGGGCCCGCAGGACCCGGTCGTACGGCTCGCCGACTCCCCCCCGGCCGGCCCGGAAGGCGAGCGCCGCAAGTTGCGCGGCCGGCACCCCTGAGTTTGCGAGGGTGCCCCGGTTCTGTCGGCCGAGGGATCACCTGCCGGTGGAGGGCACGCACGGCCCCCGACAGCCAGCCGAGCCTCCGGATCTACCGCCAGCCGTCCAGCGACACCTCGGGACCACCGGCCAGATACCCCCGCAGGGCGCTCCCGGTCGTCTCCACGAAGTCCTCGGGAACGGCGTCAACGTCGACCCAGCGGACCTGCGCGTGCTTGCGGGGTTCGCGGTTCTCGACCTCGCCGGTCCATTCGTGGGCGGCGAAGACCACAGTGAGGAAGCCGTTGGGAGCCTCGACTCCCCAGGCGCTGTGGATGATGTGGGCGACCTTCAACGCCCCAGGTCTCACGGTCAGGCCGGTCTCCTCGTACAACTCCCGTACGGCGGTCTCCGTGACCGGTTCGCCGGGCTCGCTCTTGCCGACGGGGAGGTCCCACCTGCCCTGGGCAAACTTGGCAGTCTCGCTGCGCTGAAGCAGGACGACACGGTTGCGGGCCATGTCGTGCACGATGACGGCGGCGACCAGCAGCGTCATGGATTCGCGAGCGGGTTCGAGAGCCGGGGGCCGATCGTCGTCAGTCTTCGGGTGAAGCACGATGTGTCCCTTCGTCGGCCGGCTGATCAGCGTCTCAAGCCAGCGCTTCCCGCGCGCGGCGGGCCAGTTCGGGGAAGGGCCGCAGGACCCGGTGGCATGCCTCGCCGACTCCCCCGTCCCGGCGCGAAGGCGAGCGCCACCTGGACGGCGCCCCTGAGATGGTGCGGGTCTTTCCGCGGAGGGGGTGCTGCTACGCGGTGAGTCCGGCCCGCTTCGCCATTTCCATGAGGTCCGGTTTCGACCTCTGATGGAGTATGAAGAGCACGCGGAGGACTTCGCGGCTCATGGGGTGGATCTCGGTCATCTGCGGAGCCACCGAGAACGCTCGCTTGAGGGCGTTCTCCGCTCCGTCAAGGTCCTTCGTCGCGAGTCGGGCCCTGGCCACGTCGATGAACAGTCTGCCGACCCTGTTCGGCTTGAGCCCGGCGGGCGGGTTGTCGATCAGCGGCGCGGACATCTCCGCCGCCTGGTCCGGTTTCCCCAACTCGATGTGTGCGGCCAGCTCGTACAGAGCTGTGTTCCCCACCCCGAAGGTGAGATTGTGCTGGAGCACGTCCCCGGGAAGCTGCTCGGCGAGGGCCCAGGCCCGCTCCAGATGGGCATTGGTGGCGTTCGCGTCCTTGTGGCGTGAGGCCAGGACGACGCCGCGAAGGTGCAGAGAGCCCAGGTGCACGGCCCTTTCAGCTCCGCCGGCACCCGCCGCTTCGTACTTGCTGATGGCCCGTTCCACGATTTCGAGGCCGTCGTCGTACTGACCGGCGCTCTGGAAGGTACCGGCCTCGTTCCAGGCCGCTCCGGCTTCCGCCTGGGGGTTCCAGGTCTGCTGAGCAGCCCAGAACTGACGAGACACGATCATGTCGGCGAGGTCGGGTTGGCCGAGCCGGTGCGCGACGGCGTACGCGCAGCCGTATATGTCGGCCACGTAGCCCCAAGCGGTCGCGTCGCCGCCGGAGTCCATGGCACTGGCGGTCACCTGTCCGAGCAGCCTCGGCAGGATGCGCAACAACTCCAGGTACTCGGTGTCCGCCCGCAGCGTCGCGGCCCGCTTGAGCTCTTCCCGCAGACGGGAGGGGCTCAGGGCGTCTTCCTTCGGCAAGGTATGGCGCCGCACCGCACCCCGCAGGTCATTGAGCAGGTCGGCCTGCTCGGACGGCCCGAGGAAAGGCTGTCCGTAGATGCGGGCAGTGGTCACATGCAGGGCCTTCGCGATGGCCGCGACCACCGGAGGAGTCGCCGCTCTGGTACCCACCTCGATCTTGCTCAGGTAGGAGTACGAGATCCCCGCTTCCCGGGCCAGTCGCTCCTGCCCAATGCCTCTGGCCTTGCGCAGTACGGCGATGTTCTCGCCGGCCGCCGGTGTGCTCTCCATGGCGACCACTCTCCCATGTCAAAGCCCGTGACCCAATCAACTCCAGCTCCACGGGCAGGCGTTGTGCAAGCAATGTGCCAACTGATCTTGATCTCCTGGCGTTGTCTGGTTACTGAAAGATTTCGCCGATCCGGACGCGCTCGTCGGCCGGCACGGAGTGAGGAGAGATGAGCGGACATGGCCGTGGAACCGGATCGCACGAACGGGCGCACTGACGCCACGGACCCGCTGCTACGAGGCCAGCAGGCGGCGACCGCGCTCCAAACGGCTCTTCGCAAGGCCGGGTTGCGCCCCCTTCCGTCGCTCAAGGGCGGTCACCCGATCCTCGGGCGCTCTTTCGTGGATCTGGGCGGCTGCGAGACCGAGCCGATTTTCGAACTGGCCGAGTGGATCGAAAGTCGGACCTGAGCGCCCGACTCTCCGGCCGAGGCAAGGCCGATCCGTAATCGGAGCGAACCCGCACAGAAGGCCGGCCCATTGCTTGTGCGGGCAGGCAAACGACGACTCCGTTTCGAGTCCGGACAAGGGGACGTGGTGACCCGGGCGCGCGGAATTCCCGTGCCCCCGGGGCGCATAGCACCAGCACGACCATCACCGTAGAGAGGATTTCCGTATGAACGGCAGCAGCGGAAGCGGCGGGAGCGGGACCAAGGTCGCCATCGACTGGGAGTGGTTGTCCGCGCGGGAGTTGTACGCCAGTGAACTGGCCTATCGGCGGCAGCAGGCGGGGATGACGCTGATGGAACTCGCGGGGCTGTGTATGTATGAGCAGTCGTACCTGCACCGGCTGGAGCGGGGGCAGCGCCTCGGCACCGTGGAGGCGGCCACGGCGCTGGACAAGGTGTACGGCACCGGCGACCTCCTGGTGAAGCTGTGGCACCTGGCCAAACGGGAGGCGAAGGACAAGCCGTTCCTGGGACTTGCCCCCTTGGAGTCCGACGCGGTGAGCGTCCAGGAGTACGCCGTCAGCGCCATCCCCTATCTCCTCCAGACCCGCGCCTACGCCGAGGAACAACTCCGCACCGCCCGCCCCCACAGCATCAAGCAGTTGAGCGCCCAGGTCGCCACACGGCTCAAGCGCCAGGACCGCCTCACCGGCCCGAACCCCGTCCACTACCGCGCCCTGATCGACGAGGCGGTACTACGTCGCAAAGCCAGCGACCCCCAGACGTGGACCGCACAACTGGAACACCTCATCGAGGTCGCCCAGCAACCCGATGTCTCGCTGCACGTGGTCCCGTTCGGCACCGGGCCCCACCACATCCGCAGCTGCCTGGAACTCATCTTCTTCCAGGACGGCCACACCGTCGCCTACACGCAGAGCAGTTGGAGCGGCCACCTCGTCGAAGAACCCGAAGACGTCGAACCCCTGCGGCTCGCCTACGACCTGCTCCGCGACACCGCCCTCACGCCCACCCAATCCCTGACCTTCCTCCGCACCGCGCTGGAGGAGCACACCGCGAAGGAACCCCAGCGATGAGCACCGACGCCACGGCGTTACGTACGACCAGCCGGGCACGTACCTGGCGGATCACCACGACCAACGGCACCACGGCCTACGGCTATCTGCCCGCCTGGGCGGACGACGACCCCAGCGAGACCGACCTCGACCCGCGCACCCTGAGCCTCACCCTCACCGACATCGTGCACCACTTCCCGTTCACGGGCATGACCACGCCCCTCGTCACCCGCCGCGAGGACACCCCGGACGCCGACGACGGCATCGCGTCGTACTTCTGCGAGATCGAGTGCCACCCGCACCCCGACCACGCCCACCCCGACGACCCCCTCACCCCCGTCCTCCACGTCCAGATCACCCAGAACCACACGACGACCTGCCACGAACCCGCCGAACTCATCACGCTCATCGCCCAGTTACGCGCCCACACCGACCACCTCACCCGCGACGTCCTCCCCACCTTCCGCACCATCCACGACGACTGGGCCACCCACCACCGCGCGTCGACGAAACAGCCCTCGTGAGCTGGGACATACGGCGGTGCCGTCATCCTTCCGAAGGTGCGCGCACGCGGCGAGAGCGCGGTTCGTTCTGCTGACATCACCGAACAGAGAAGACCAAGGGCAGCATGACGCTTTACGAGCTGGCCGGCCGCAGGCGTTACACGTCGCCATTTCCCGCCAGTGATCGCAGCTTTGGAGGAACAATCGTGACTGATCAACAGACGGATGAGCGCCCGGGCATCTCGGCGGCGATCATCGCCCATGAGGGGCGTGTCCTGATGGTCCGTCGACGCATCGCCGAGGGACAGCTCTCCTGGCAGTTCCCGGCCGGAGCGATCGAGGCGGGAGAGTCGCCGGAGGAAGCCGCCGTTCGGGAGACGCATGAGGAGACCGGTCTCCACGTCGTAGCCGTCCAACGGATCGGCGAGCGGGTCCATCCGAAGACGCACCGGCTGATGTCGTACACCGCCTGCGACGTCGTAGCGGGCACCGCACGTGTCGCCGACGATGACGAACTGGCGGAGCTGGCCTGGTGTGCGCACTCCGAGATCGCCGAATACGTTCCCTACGGGCTCTTCGCGCCTGTGCAGGCGTACTTGGACGGTGTTCTCGCCCGGTAGGGAAGAGGGCGGGCTCCTAGCGTCCGCGGGGCCCGGGGAGGCGGGTGCCTCGCGACCGCTCCCCTCCGGCGGGCGCCCCCGGAAGCGACGGGAACGAGGGCACCCGGGGGGATCGGTTCAGCCCTCTCGGCGGGAGAGCAGCCAGGGTTCGACCACGCCGAGCCCTCGGACCGGGCGGCGCCACATCGGCTGGAGGGCGAAGCGGTACTTCTCCGCGGTCGCGTCGACGTCGGCCTCGGAGAGGGGGGCCTCCCCGGCCGCGCCGAGCGCCTCCGCGAAGTCCCCGTCCACGAGCACGGCGTCGCGTGGCGCTATCGAGGTGAGCCGGGACGCGAGGTTGACGGTCGTCCCGAACACGTCCCCCATCCGCGTGGTGACCGTGCCGAACGCCATCCCCACCCGCAGCGCGGGCATCGTCTCGTCGCCGATCATCGTCTCGATCAGCCGTATCCCGATCTCCGCGGCGGTCCCGGGATCGTCGGCGACGAAGAGCACCTCGTCACCGAGCGTCTTGATCAGCCGCCCCCCGTACGCGGCGACCTGATCCGCCGCGGTGGTCTCGAACGCCTCGACCAGCTCGCCGAGTTCCTCCTCCTCCAGCCGGCGGGTGAGCCGGGTGAAGCCCACCAGGTCGGCGAAGCCGACGGCGAGCCGGCGGTCGACCGCCTCTTCGTCGTCGGACTGCACGACCCGGCTGGTGGCGGCCGCGACCTGGCGGCGCCACACGTAGATCAGGAACTCCTCCAGCTCCGGCAGCAGCAACTCGACCAGCGGGTAGGCCACTTCGGCCCGGGTCATGCCGGGCTCGGGCGGCTCGGTCAGCCCTTCGAGGAAGGAGTCGGTCTGCCAGTCGGCGAGCCGCGCGGTGGTCTGCCCGGTGGACCGCGCCACCTGGATCGCCATCGACTCGCTGAGCAGGCCCGCCTCGACCAGACCCGCCAGGCGGCGCAGCGCCAGAACGTCCGCCTCGGTGAGCGCCTTGGCCTGGCCGATGTCGGCGAAGCCCATCGCCCGCCAGAAACGGGACGCCAGGTCCATGGACACGCCCGCGGTGCGGGCTGCCTGGAAAGGGGTGTAGCGGCGCGGCGCGCCGAGGATCAGCTGCTCCAGCCGCAGCGCCAGCGGGTGTTCCCCGGACTCCGCCCCGGCCTCGCCGGGGTCCTGGTCCTCGCCGGGCTCCTGACCCTCCCCCGGTTCCTGGCCCTCGCCGGGGTCCTCCGCGCCGTCTTCCGCACGTTCGGCCGGTTCAGCGGAAAGTGCGGACGCACCGGACGCCGCGGGTACACCGGACGCCGCGGGTACGCCGGAATCCGCCGACCCACCGCCGGCATCGGCATCGGGCTCGGCCTCGGCACCGCCGCCCGGTGCCCCCTCGGAAGCGTGCCCGGACCCGGACCCGGACCCGGAAGCGGCCCCGGACCCGTCGCCGGCCCCACCGCCGGAGGCATCCGCACGGGCATCACCGGACGCGGCATCGCCGGACGCGCCATCACCGCCGGACGCGGCACGCGCACCGTCGGAAGCGGCTTCACCGCCGGAGGCGGTCGGCGGGGGGCTGTCGTTGTCCACGATTACCGCCCGGCCCCTGAAGAGTCCCTGCGCACAGCCCTTCCGATCATCGAGACGACGCAGCCCCTCAACGATACGGCAGGTGTGCCCTGGCTCACTCTCCCTCGGTGGGGCGCAGATGGACGACATCGCCGGCGCCGACCGGCTGCTCGCCGTGCGGCCCGGCGATCACCAGCCGTCCGTCGCCGTCGACCGCGACCGCCGTGCCGGACAGGTCCCGCCCGCCGGGCAGCTCGGCCCGCACCTGGCGGCCGAGGGTCGAGCAGCCGGCCGCGTAGGTCTGCTGGAGCCGGGACGCGGCCGGGTCGCCGTCCTCCGCCCGCCAGGCGTCGTACCAGTCGCCGAGCGAGCGCAGGACGGCCCGCAGCAGGGGGTCCCGGTCGGTGCCGGGGGCGCCGGCGAGGGCGAGCGAGGTGGCGGTCCGGACGGGCAGTTCCTCGGCGCGCAGGGAGACGTTCAGCCCGATGCCGATGACGACGGCGGTCTCCCCGACCCGCTCGGCGAGGATGCCGCCGGCCTTGCGCTCCTCGCCGTCGACGGTGAGCAGCAGGTCGTTGGGCCATTTGAGTGCCGTGTCGACGCCGGCGGCGCGGGACAGCGCGGTGGCGGTGGCGACGCCGGCGAGCAGCGGGAGCCAGCCCCAGCGGTGTACGGGGACCGGCTTGCGGATGCCGTCGGCGGTCGCGGTGGCCTCACCCGGCCGGAGCAGCACCGAGAAGAACAGGCCGGAGCGGGCCGGTGCGCTCCACCGCCGGTCCAGCCGGCCGCGCCCGGAGATCTGCTCCTCGGCGACCAGCACCGCGCCTTCGGGCGCGCCGCGCGCGGCCCGCGCGGACAGGTCGCTGTTGGTCGAGCCGGTGGCCTCCACCACATCGAGCGAGGTCCATACCGCCTCCGGTGTGACCACCGCCTTGCTCAGGGCCCCGGCGTTGAGCGGTGGCCGTTCCAGGTCGGACCAGCGGCTGGACGTCATGCCCTCACCCTATGAGCACCGCCCACCCGGTCGGCGCCACGCCCGCGTGCCCCGTAGGTGATGTGGCGAACGCCGCACTGCTCGTTCGTCTGCGTCACCACTACGCTACTCAGCAGCGTTACTCGCCAGTCACGTACGCGCGAACCGTACGCGTACGACCCGCCGAGAGCAGGAGAGCCGCGTCCATGGCCGAGCCGCAGTACGACATCCACACGACCGCGGGAAAGCTCGCCGACCTGCGCCACCGGATCGAGGAGGCGACGCACGCGGGTTCGCGCAGGGCCGTGGAGAAGCAGCACGCCAAGGGCAAGCTGACCGCCCGGGAGCGGATCGAACTGCTGCTGGACGAGGGCTCCTTCACCGAGCTGGACGAACTGGCCAGGCACCGCTCGACCAACTTCGGGCTGGCGGACAACCGCCCGTACGGCGACGGCGTGGTCACCGGCTACGGCACCGTCGAGGGCCGCCCGGTGGCGGTCTTCTCGCAGGACTTCACGGTCTTCGGCGGGGCGCTGGGCGAGGTGTTCGGCGAGAAGATCGTCAAGGTGATGGACTTCGCGCTGAAGACCGGCTGCCCGATGATCGGCATCAACGACTCCGGCGGCGCCCGCATCCAGGAGGGCGTCGCCTCGCTCGGCATGTACGGCGAGATCTTCCGCCGCAACACCCACGCCTCCGGGGTGATCCCGCAGATCAGCCTGATCGTCGGCCCGTGCGCGGGCGGCGCGGTGTACTCCCCCGCGATCACCGACTTCGTGGTGATGGTCGACCAGACCTCGCACATGTTCATCACCGGTCCTGACGTGATCAGGACGGTGACCGGCGAGGACGTCGGCATGGAGGAGTTGGGCGGTGCGCGCACCCACAACACCACCTCCGGCAACGCCCACCACCTGTCCGGCGACGAGAAGGACGCCTTCGAGTACGTCAAGGCGCTGCTGTCCTACCTGCCGAGCAACAACCTGGAGGAGCCGCCCGCCTTCCCGGTCGAGGCGGACCTGGAGTCCACCGACGAGGACCGCGAGCTGGACACGCTCATCCCGGACTCGGCGAACCAGCCGTACGACATGCACAAGATCCTCGAACACGTCCTGGACGACGGCGAGTTCCTGGAGACGCAGGCCCTCTTCGCACCGAACATCCTCACCGGCCTCGGCCGTATCGAGGGCCGGCCGGTGGGCGTGGTCGCCAACCAGCCGTTGCAGTTCGCCGGCTGCCTGGACATCAACGCCTCGGAGAAGGCCGCGCGTTTCGTGCGGACCTGCGACAGCTTCAACATCCCGGTGGTCACCTTCGTCGACGTCCCCGGCTTCCTGCCCGGCACCAGCCAGGAGTGGGACGGCATCATCCGCCGCGGCGCCAAGCTGATCTACGCGTACGCCGAGGCGACCGTGCCCCTCATCACGATCATCACCCGCAAGGCGTTCGGCGGCGCGTACGACGTGATGGGCTCCAAGCACCTGGGCGCGGACCTCAACCTCGCCTGGCCCACCGCCCAGATCGCCGTCATGGGCGCGCAGGGCGCCGTCAACATCGTGCACCGCCGCGCCCTCGCCGAGGCGGCCGCCCCGGAGGAGGCCGACGAGCTGCGCCAGCGGCTCATCACCGACTACGAGGACGCCCTGCTGAATCCTTACATCGCGGCCGAGCGCGGCTACGTGGACGCGGTCATCGAGCCGTCCAGGACCCGGGCCCAACTCGTCAAGGCGCTGCGGACGTTGCGCAACAAGCGGGAGAGCCTGCCGCCGAAGAAGCACGGCAACATCCCGCTGTAGCAGCGGTGTTCAACGGTTGCGCCGCCAACACCCGCACCCACACCCGGACCGGGCCATCCGCACGCTCGTAGGAGGACCGCACAGATGATGATCAAGGTGGAGCGGGGCCGGCCGACCCCGGAGGAGCTGGCGGCGGTCGTCGCGCTGGTCCAGGCGCGGGCCGCCGCGCTGGACTCCGGCGGCGACGACCGGCCGGGCACCAGGAGCGCGTGGTCCGACCCGGCCCGTACGGTGCCGGGCGCCGCGCCCCTGCCCGGCCCGGCGGCGTGGCGCACCTCGGTGTGGCCGGCGTGATCGCGGAGAACTGCTGGGGCGGTCGGGACGGGAAGTGAGCCGCGCCGCGCAGTGAGTACTCGTACTCAGGCGCGCGGCCGCGCGGCGGTCCACCCTTGACCGCATGCTCTGGTCCGACGATCAACCGCGCAAGCGCGACGAGGAGTTGCGCCGTGCCGAGGTCATGCTGCGCCGGGCGATGCTGCTGTTCGCGGTGGCGGCGGTCGTGGGGATGGCGCTGGTCTTCTGGCAGGCGTGAGCGGGCGGCGGCACCGGTTCGGGCGTTCTCTACGATGGCCCGGTGACCTCATCGCCCCGCCGCACCCTCGTCCTCGCGTCCGCCTCGCCCGCCCGTCTCGGGCTGCTGCGGCAGGCCGGATTTGACCCCCGGGTGGTGGTCTCCGGCGTCGACGAGGAGGCGATCACCGCGCCCTCCCCCGCCGAACTGGCCCGCGTGCTGGCCGAGGCGAAGGCGACGGCGGTCGCGGACGGCGGGCTGCTGGACGGCGGTGAACTGGTGGTCGGCTGCGACTCGGTACTCGAACTCGACGGCCGCGCGCTGGGCAAGCCGAAGGACGCGGCCGAAGCCACCGAGCGGTGGCGTGCGATGCGCGGGCGGAGCGGGGTGCTACAGACCGGGCACTGCGTCATCGACACCGCCGACGGCCGCCGGCTGTCCCGGACCGCCTCCACCACGGTGCACTTCGGCACCCCCGACGACGCCGAGATCGCGGCCTACGTCGCCAGCGGTGAACCCCTCCACGTCGCCGGCGCCTTCACCCTCGACGGCCGCTCGGCCCCCTTCGTCGACGGCATCGAGGGCGACCCCGGCAACGTGATCGGCCTCTCCCTCCCCCTCCTGCGCACCCTCCTCGCCGACTTGGGCACCCCGATCACCGACCTGTGGACGTAGCCGCGC
>NZ_JACEGK010000214.1:0-12442 GCF_056859195.1 Streptomyces sp. NH27 | reverse complement strand
TCTGAATACCCTGCGTCAACCTACCTCGCAGGGCCTGTCGTTCTGCCCGCCCAACCCAGCCTCCCCAGGAGGGAACCGGACATGGGACCCCACCCCACGGTCGCGGCGATACGTCTGGCGGTCCGCCGCGTCCTGCACGACGTGCTCGCAGCCTCCGCCGACGCGTCCGCCGCGCCGTCCACCGCCACCGCGGGCGCCGCCGGCCCGCTCGTACTCGCCGCGTGCAGCGGCGGCGCCGACTCGATGGCGCTGGCCGCCGCCCTCGCCTTCGAAGCACCCCGGCTCGGCATGCGTGCCGGCGCCGTCACCGTCGACCACGGCCTGCAAAGCGGCTCGGCCCGCCGCGCCCAGGAAGTCGTGGAGCGGCTGCGTGCCCTCGGCCTCGACCCGGTCGACGCGATCGGCGTGACCGTCGGCCGCCAGTCCACCACGGCCGCGCACGGCGGTGCGTACGTCGGCACCGCCGGCACCGGTACCGGCCGGCGGGTCGGCCCCGAGGCCGCCGCCCGCGACGCGCGGTACGCCGCGCTGGACACCGTCGCCGAGCGCCGGGGCGCCGCCGCGGTGCTGCTCGGCCACACCCGGGACGACCAGGCCGAGACGGTACTGCTCGGCCTCGCCCGCGGCTCCGGCACGCGCTCGCTGTCCGGCATGGCCGCGGTCTCCGGCGCCGGCGGCCGCTACCGCCGGCCGTTCCTGCTGCTCGACCGCGACACCGTACGGCAGGGCTGCCTCGCCCAGGGCATCACCGTGTGGGAGGACCCGCACAACCACGACCCCGCCTACACCCGCTCCCGAGTCCGGCACGAAGCGCTGCCGGTGCTGGAGAAGTCGCTCGGCAAGGGCGTCGTGCAGGCCCTGGCCCGTACCGCCCAGCTCTCCCGCGACGACGCCGACGCCCTCGACCAGTGGGCCGCCGACGCGCAGGCCGACGCGGCCGGCGACGACGGCAGCCTCGACGTGGCCCGGCTGCACACCCTGCCCGCGGCGGTCCGGCGCCGGGTGCTGCGCAGAGCCGCGGTCGCCGCCGGGTCCCCGCCCGGCTTCCTCTTCGCCCGCCACATCGAAGAGGTGGACCGCCTGGTGACGGGCTGGCGCGGGCAGAAGGCGCTCAACCTGCCGGGCGGCGTCGCCGTTCAGAGGGCGGATGGCAGACTGGTGTTCTCGCCGTCGTAGAGCCGCAGACTTAAGGGACGTACCGCGTAGTGAACGAGACCGACATGGGCGCCGACCTTGAGAAGGTGCTCATCGCCAAGGCAGACATCGACGCGAAGCTGGGGGAGCTGGCCGCCGAGATCGATCGGGACTACGCGGGCAAGGACCTGCTGATCGTCGGCGTCCTCAAGGGCGCCGTGATGGTGATGGCCGACCTGGCCCGGGCCCTGTCCAGCAACGTGACGATGGACTGGATGGCGGTGTCCTCCTACGGCGCCGGCACCAAGTCCTCCGGGGTGGTCCGCATCCTCAAGGACCTGGACACCGACATCGCCGGGCGCCACGTCCTGATCGTCGAGGACATCATCGACTCCGGGCTGACCCTCTCCTGGCTGATCAGCAACCTCGGGTCGCGCGGCCCGGCCTCCCTGGAGGTCTGCACCCTGCTGCGCAAGCCCGAGGCGGCGAAGGTACGCATCGATGTCAAATACACTGGCTTCGACATCCCCAACGAGTTCGTGGTCGGCTACGGCCTGGACTACTCCGAGAAGTACCGCAACCTGCCGTTCGTCGGCACCCTGGCACCGCACGTCTACGGGGGCTGAGGCCGCTCTCTGAGACCACCCTCACGGCGGCTCGGGGAACCCCCGTCGGTTTCCCGCCGTTGGAGCAGGGGAAAGCCGGATTGTTAACGGTCGGCGGCAACCTCGGGTCACAATGCTGGGGTACCGTCCGAAGGATCGGTCATACACCGGATGCACACGCCGCTCACCAGCGGCTGTGCCTCACTGCGGCAGGAGGGACGGGGCGTTTCGCGCCCCGCATGGATGGACGTGAAGCGCTATTTCCGTGGGCCGGTCATGTGGATCGTGCTGGCTGTCCTTGCCGTGGTCGTGTTGATGGAAGTCGTCGGCTCCGGCGGCGGCTACAAGACAGTCGACACAGGCCAGGTACTGCACGCGATCAACACCAACCACGCCAGTTCCGCACAGCTGACCACTGGGGACGACAACTCCATCAAGGTCCAGCTCAAGAACGGCTACAAGATCAAGGGCAGCTCGAAGGTCCGCGCCAGCTACATCGGCAACCAGGGCTCCTCGATCGCCGCAAACCTGCAGAAGATCCAGGACGGACAGGTCAAGGGCGTCGCACTGCCCGACGGCTACACCGTCTCGCCGTCCAAGCAGAACGCGTTCGTCAGCATCCTGCTGTCACTGCTGCCCTTCGTCCTGATCGTGGTGGTCTTCCTCTTCCTGATGAACCAGATGCAGGGCGGCGGTTCGCGCGTCATGCAGTTCGGGAAGTCCAAGGCCAAGCTGATCACCAAGGACACCCCCAAGACCACCTTCGCCGACGTCGCGGGCTGCGACGAGGCGGTGGAGGAACTGCAGGAGATCAAGGAGTTCCTGCAGGAGCCGGCGAAGTTCCAGGCCGTCGGCGCCAAGATCCCCAAGGGCGTGCTGCTCTACGGCCGTCCCGGCACCGGTAAGACGCTGCTGGCGCGTGCCGTGGCCGGCGAGGCCGGTGTGCCGTTCTACTCGATCTCGGGTTCCGACTTCGTCGAGATGTTCGTCGGCGTCGGCGCCTCCCGGGTCCGGGACCTGTTCGAGCAGGCCAAGGCGAACGCCCCGGCGATCGTCTTCGTCGACGAGATCGACGCCGTCGGCCGGCACCGCGGTGCGGGCCTCGGCGGCGGCCACGACGAGCGCGAGCAGACCCTCAACCAGCTGCTCGTCGAGATGGACGGCTTCGACGTCAAGGGCGGCGTGATCCTCATCGCCGCGACGAACCGGCCGGACATCCTCGACCCGGCGCTGCTGCGCCCGGGCCGGTTCGACCGGCAGATCGCGGTCGACCCGCCGGACCTCAACGGCCGGCTGGAGATCCTCACCGTGCACCAGAAGGGCAAGCCGATCGCGCCGGACGTCGACCTCATGGCCGTCGCCCGCCGCACCCCCGGCTTCACCGGTGCCGACCTGAGCAACGTGCTCAACGAGGCGGCGCTGCTCACCGCGCGCAGCGACAAGAAGGTGATCGACAACAGCGTGCTGGACGAGGCCATCGACCGTGTGGTGGCCGGCCCCCAGAAGCGCACCCGGATCATGTCGGAGAAGGAGAAGAAGACCACCGCCTACCACGAGGGCGGACACGCCCTGGTCGCGGCGGCCTCACCGAACTCCGACCCGGTCCACAAGATCACCATCCTGTCCCGCGGCCGTGCCCTCGGCTACACGATGGTGCTGCCCGACGAGGACAAGTACTCCACGTCGCGCAACGAGATGCTCGACCAGCTCGCCTACATGATGGGCGGCCGGGCGGCGGAGGAACTGGTCTTCCACGACCCGACCACCGGCGCCTCGGACGACATCGACAAGGCCACCAACACCGCCCGCGCCATGGTCACGCAGTACGGCATGACCGAGCGGCTCGGCGCGATCAAGTTCGGCACCAGCGACTCGGAGCCGTTCCTCGGTCGTGAGATGGGCCACCAGCGCGACTACTCGGAAGAGGTCGCCGGGCTGGTCGACGAGGAGGTCAAGAAGCTCATCGAGACGGCGCACAACGAGGCGTGGGAAATCCTCGTCGAGAACCGCGACGTCCTCGACAACCTCGTGCTGGCGCTGCTGGAGAGGGAGACGCTCAACAAGGAGGAGATCGCCGAGATCTTCGCCCCGGTGGTCAAGCGCCCGCCGCGCCCGGCCTGGACCGGTTCGGCCCGCCGTACCCCGTCCACCCGGCCGCCGGTGCTCTCCCCCAAGGAGCTGGCACTGACCAACGGTGCGCAGGCGATCAACGGGGCAAGCCCCTCGCCGGTCTCCACCACCAAGCCCACCGAGCCGGTCGACCTGCCGGAAGACCGCCCGGAGAGCTGAACGTCACACTGATCGACCCGTTCCGGCCACTGGCAGGAATGCGATTCGCGGCCCCAGGGTTCTAGCCTTGGGGCCGCGGCCGTGTTTTTGACCGGCTGTGTTTCCCTACCGGCCGCGATGGCATCAGCGAAGGCGCATCAGCAAGGCGGCACCGGCGAGGCGGCACCGGCGAGGTGGCGTCAGCAAGAGGAGCGAGGCCCATGACCGACCCCGTGACGCTCGACGGCGACCAGACGCCCGGCGAGTTCGACGAGAAGCGGGCCGAGGCCGCGATCCGTGAACTGCTCTACGCGGTGGGCGAGGACCCCGACCGGGAGGGGCTGCGCGAGACCCCGAGCCGGGTGGCCCGCGCCTACCGGGAGATATTCGCCGGGCTGTGGCAGCAGCCCGAGGACGTACTGACCACCACGTTCGACCTCGGGCACGACGAGATGGTGCTGGTCAAGGACATCGAGGTGATGTCCTCCTGCGAGCACCACCTGGTGCCCTTCGTCGGGGTCGCCCACATCGGATACATTCCGGCGAGCAGCGGGAAGATCACCGGGCTGTCGAAGCTGGCCCGGCTGGTGGACGTGTACGCGCGGCGTCCGCAGGTCCAGGAGCGGCTGACCACGCAGATCGCCGACGCGATGGTGCGGATACTGGAGCCGCGCGGGGTGATCGTGGTCATCGAGTGCGAGCACATGTGCATGACGATGCGGGGAGTGCGCAAGCCCGGGGCGAAGACCATCACGTCGGCGGTGCGCGGGCAGCTGAGGGACTCCGCGACGCGGTCCGAGGCGATGAGCCTGATCATCGGGCGGGGCTAGTAGGTCTAGCAAAGCTAGTGGGACTAGCGGTCCTGGCGGGTGCCGGGGGGCCGGCGCTGCTGGTGCCGTCGGGGGCGCTTCTCCGGGGCGGCTCGCCGGGAGATCGTTGCGGATTGACATGAGCCGGGCGCAACCCGTAGACGGATGATTCCGTCCTAGTGGGCGCAACTGTCCCTCTTCCCGGAACCTGTGTGAGCACCTTGTCCACTGACCGCGCCCGCATGCCGCACCGCCGCCTGATGCCGCACGCCTCGTCCGTGCCGAAGATCTTCGGCACGGCGGCGGCCGTGATCGGCCTGCTCGACGTGGTCTCCGCGGTGTTCCCCGCCTTCCGCAACGGGCGGATGCACCGGATGGCCGCGCTCTTCCCCGGCACCGTCAGCTCGCTCGCGGCGGCGACGTCGGTGGTCACCGGCATCCTGCTGCTGATGCTGGCGCACGGCCTGAAGCGGGGCAAGCAGCGCGCCTGGTGGGCGGCGGTGCTGCTGCTGCCGGTCGGCGCCGTCACGCAGATCCTCTACCGGCACTCGATCTTCGGCGCCGTGGTCTCGCTGGGCCTGCTCACCCTGCTGGTCAGGTACCGCGGCGAGTTCACCGCGCTCTCCGACCCGCGCACCCGCTGGCGGGCCGCGGTCAACCTGGTCGGCCTGAGCACGCTGGCGTTCTGCCTCGGCCTGGTCATCACCAGCGCCCACCCCGCCTCCGAGCGCGGCAACCCCGGCTTCACCGACCGCTGCCTGCACGTGCTCTACGGGCTCTTCGGCTTCTCCGGCCCGGTGCACTACACCAGCGACCGGGTCGGCGACGTGGTCGGCTACTCCCTGGGCGGCCTCGGCCTGCTCATCGCCTGCTCCACCGCCTACCTGGTGCTGCGCCCGGCCCGCCCGGTCGCCGAGCTGAGCGAGGACGACGAGCAGCGGCTGCGGGTCCTGCTCGCCCGGCACGGCGCCCGCGACTCCCTCGGCCACTTCGCGCTGCGCCGCGACAAGTCCGTGGTCTTCTCGCCCAGCGGCAAGGCCGCGATCTGCTACCGGGTGGTCTCCGGCGTGGCGCTGGCCGGCGGCGACCCGATCGGCGACGTGGAGGCGTGGCCCGGCGCCATCGACACCTTCATGGAGCTCGCCCGCGCGCACGCCTGGCTGCCCGCCGTCGTCGGATGCAGCGAGACCGGCGGCGAGGTGTGGACCCGCGAGACCGGCCTGGACGCCCTGGAACTCGGAGACGAGGCGATCGTGGACGCCGCGGACTTCACGCTGTCCGGGCGGTCGATGCGGAACGTACGGCAGATGGTCAAGCGGATCGAGCGGTCCGGATACGTCTGCCAGGTGCGGCGGGTGCGCGAGCTGAGCGAGGAGGAGAAGCACCGGGTGCGGCTCGCCGCGGACGCCTGGCGCGGCACCGACACCGAGCGCGGCTTCTCCATGGCGCTCGGCCGGTTCGGCGAGGAGGCCGACGGGGACTGCGTGGTGGTCACCGCGCACAAGGAGTGCGAGCCGGACGCCGCGCACCCCGAACTCGGCGACCTGCGGGCCGTACTCCACTTCGTGCCCTGGGGGCCGGACGGCATGTCCCTGGAGCTGATGCGGCGCGACCGCGCCGCCGACCCCGGGCTCAACGAACTCCTCATCGTGGCCGCGCTGCAGAAGGCGCCCGAGCTCGGGGTGAAGCACGTCTCGCTGAACTTCGCGATGTTCCGCTCGGCGCTGGCCCGCGGCGAGCGGATCGGGGCCGGGCCGGTGCTGCGCGGCTGGCGCGGGCTGCTGGTGTTCCTGTCCCGCTGGTTCCAGATCGAGTCGCTGTACAAGTTCAACGCCAAGTTCCAGCCCCAGTGGGTGCCGCGCTTCCTGGTCTTCCCCAACTCGCGCGACCTGCCCCGGATCGGCTTCGCCATCATGCAGGCCGAGGGCTTCGTCACCCTCTCGCTGCCGCTGCCCGACGCCCTCCAGCGTTTCCTCCCCGGCCGCGCCGCCCGCCCCGTCCACCGCCACAAGCCCGGCTACGCCTCCCTGGACGACGCCCCCGAGCGGAAGTTCGTCGCATAGCGAAGGCTTCGCGGTGGAGTGATGTGCCTGGAGGCGAGTCGGCGGCATAGGGGCTGACCCGTACGCTGGGCGCATGAGTACGTCACAGGCGCGGAGCGGACCGGTCGGACTGCCGCGGTGGGATCGCTGCGCGGTCATGGGCGTGGTGAACGTCACGCCCGACTCGTTCTCCGACGGCGGGCAGTGGTTCGATCCGGAACTGGCGGTGAAGCACGGCCTGGACCTGGTCGCGCAGGGCGCCGACCTGGTGGACGTGGGCGGGGAGTCCACCCGGCCCGGCGCGGCGCGGGTGGACGAAGCGGAGGAGCTGCGCCGGGTGATCCCGGTGGTGCGGGAGCTGGCGGCGTCCGGTGTGCTGGTGAGCGTGGACACGATGCGCGCGTCGGTCGCCGAGCAGGCGGTCGCGGCCGGCGCCCTGTTGGTCAACGACGTCAGCGGCGGCCTGGCCGACCCGGCGATGGTCCCGGTGGTCGCGTCGGCCTCGGTGCCGTTCGTGGTGATGCACTGGCGCGGCCGCAGCATCGACATGAACAACCGCGCGGTCTACGGCGACGTGCTCGGCGAGGTGCTCGCCGAGCTGCGCACCGGGTTGACCCGCGCGATCGACGGCGGCATCGCGCCCGAGCGGATCGTGGTCGACCCGGGCCTGGGCTTCGCGAAGACCGCCGAGCACGATCTGACGCTGCTCGCGCAGCTGCCCGAACTGGCCGCGCTGGGCCGCCCGCTGCTGGTCGCCGCCTCCCGCAAGCGGTTCCTCGGCCGGGTGCTGGCCGGGGCCGCGCAGGCCGCGCCGCCGCCGGCCAGGGAACGGGACGCGGCGACCGCCGCGGTCACCGCGATCGCCGCGCGCGAGGGCGCGTGGGCGGTGCGGGTGCACGAGGTGCGTGCGAGCGCGGACGCGGTGCGGGTGGCCCGCGCCATCGACGTCGCCGGGGCCGACACGGCTGCCGAGACCCCCGAGGGACAGGCGTGACCGGGCGTACCGCGGAGTCGCGCGCGGTCGAGCGGGCCAACCAGGCGTTCTACGACGCGATCGAGCACTCCAACCTCGACGAGCTGGAGGCGGTCGTGCTGACCGGCCCGCTCGCCGAGTCCGTCTCGACCGTGCACCCCGGGTGGCCGGTGCTGCGCGGGCGGCGCGAGGTGATGCGCTCGTACGCGCTGATCATGGCGAACACGGAGTACATCCAGTTCTTCCTCACCGACGTGGAGGTCGCGGTCGACGGTGACGCCGCGCTGGTGACCTGCACCGAGAACATCCTCACCGGCGGCCCCGCCGAGGAGGACGGCTCCGCGGGCGCCCTGGTCGGCGGCCTGGTGGTCGCCACGAACGTGTTCCGGCGCACCTCCGAGGGCTGGCGGCTGTGGGCGCACCACGGCTCCCCGGTGCTCGCGGATGAGGATGACGACGACGAGGACGGCGACGTCTCGGCCGACGACGTCGACGCCGCCATAGAGGACGTGCTCGGCGAGGTCCTGGAGGCCGCGAAGGCCGACGAAGAGGATGAACGGGACGGCGACGACGGCGACGAGCCCGACGACGGTGGGAACGGCGCGGACGGCGGCGGCACCAAGGACGATGACGGCGATGACGGCGATGACGGCAACGACGGCCGAGACGGTCGCGGCGCCGGCGACGGCACGGAGGAGTGAGGAACGTGGACCGGGTCACACTGCGCGGGCTGAGCGTCCGCGGCAACCACGGCGTGTTCGACCACGAACGGGCGGACGGCCAGACCTTCGTGGTCGATCTCTCGCTCGGCCTGGACACGTCCGCCGCGGCGGCCGGTGACGACCTGACGCGTACCGTGCATTACGGTGTGCTGGCCGAACAGGTCGCGGCCGTCGTCTCCGGCGAGCCGGTCAACCTCATCGAAACCCTCGCCCAACGCATTGCCGACGCTTGCCTGGGGCACGCTCAGGTAGAGGAGGTGGAGGTGACCGTGCACAAGCCGGACGCGCCGATCACCGTGCCGTTCGACGACGTGACCGTGACGATCACCCGGAGGCGCCCGTGAGTGCGGAGAATCCCGACTACAGCACCGGGCACACCCCTGAGTACGGGGCGGCCGACCCGACCGTGCAGCCCGTGCCCGCCGAGGTGACCGCCCGGGTCGACGCCGCCGACAGCACCCTGCAGAACCCGCGCACCGCGGTGATCGCCCTCGGCGGCAACCTGGGCAACCGCCTGGAGACCCTCCAGGGCGCCGTGGACGCCCTGGAGGACACCCCGGGGGTGCGGGTCAAGGAGGTCTCCCCGGTGTACGAGACCGAGCCGTGGGGCGTCCCCGAGGGCAGCCAGCCCGCGTACTTCAACGCGGTCGTGGTGGTCCGCACCACGCTGCCGCCGGCCGCCCTGCTGGAGCGCGCGCACGCCATCGAGGAGGCGTACCTGCGGGTGCGCGCCGAGCACTGGGGCCCGCGCACCATCGACGTCGACATCGTGGCGTACGACGCGTGCGTCTCCGACGACCCGGTGCTGACCCTGCCGCACCCGCGGGCGCACGAACGGGCCTTCGTCCTCGTGCCGTGGCACGACGTCCAGCCGGCCGCCGTGCTGCCCGGCCGCGGCCCGGTCGCCGAACTGCTCGCCGCGGTCGGCGACAGCGGCGTACGGCGGCGCGGCGACGTGGAACTCCGGCTGCCCGAATAATCGTTGGGACCTGCGCCGGCTCATCCGGCGAGACGTACGCGTATCCCGTATCCGCGTACGCGAACGTGTGGAGAAAAGTGGAGGCGGACACCCGGTGAAGACCCTGCGGATCAGGACGCTGGCCGGCATCTTCGTGGTCGCGGGTGTGGTGTCGTGGGCCGCGGCGAAGCTGTGGGACACCTTCGGGACGCTGCCCGGTGTGCCGCTCGCCGCGCCCGTCGTGCTCGCGCTGATCGCCGTCGCGCTCTTCGCCACCGCGCTGTCGATAAGGTCCCGGCTGCGTGCCCAGCGCGACCGGCAGCCCGGCGCGAAGGGCGTCGATCCGCTCGCCGCCGCCCGCGCGGTCGTCTTCGGGCAGGCCAGCGCGCTCGTCGCCTCGCTCGTCGTGGGCATGTACGGCGGCACGGCGATCTTCCTGGTGATGTACAAGCTCGACATGGACCCGCGGCGCCAGCAGGCGATCTACGCGGGCCTGGCGGTGCTGGCCGGGGTCGCGGTGGTCGCCGCGGCGCTGTTCCTGGAGCGCGTCTGCAAGCTCCCCGACGACGAGGACCGGCAGCACGGCACACCCGCGCACCGCTCCCGCTGAGCCGATCCGCCCGGGCGCCGGGCGGACCGGTGCGGCCGGTGCCCGGACCAGCCGCCACCTGCTGTCGCCAGCCGCCCATCCGGGCGCTGGGTACAGCGGTTCACGGGGGGCCGACTGCCCTCGCGGCCTGGACGCGCGCGGGCATTGCGCACTTGACCGGCGGGGTCGGAGATGGTTCAGTCCGCTTCGTGAACGGTACGCGCCTGCTTCTGCACCGGAGGGTCCATCTCGACCTTCTCCGGTACGCGGGCTGCGTGTGTACGGCCGCGCGCTGACGCGCGCCTTCGGCCCACCGTTCGCCCGCGCGTCGTACGCGCATTCCTTCCTCCGGGTGGTTGACCATGTCCGCCGTTCCCTCCGCGTCCCCCGTGCCCGCCGTGCCCTCCGCCGTCGCCGCGGCTCCTGCCGAGGCCCCCGCACCGATCGCACCGGCCGCGCCTGCCGCGCCAGTGGCGCCCACCGCCGCCGAACTCCTCGCCTTCGCCCGCTCGATCGCCGCCGACGCCGCCGTCGTGGCCGAACTCCCGCTGGACGCCGAGGGCCGCACCTGGCGGCGGCTGGAGGGGCCCGGCGGGGCCGAGGCGTGGCTGATCGGCTGGCCGCCCGGCGCCGAGACCGGCTGGCACGACCACGGCGGCTCGTACGGCGTCTTCGTCACCGCCGCGGGCGAGTTGACCGAGCACTCGCTGGCGGTGCCGTTGCCCACCGAGGGCCGGCGATCGCTGGAACTCGCGGACGGCGTGGACCGGCGCCGCATCCTGCCCGAGGGCAAGGGCCGCGCGTTCGGCCGCGAGCATGTGCACCAGGTGGTGAACGCGTCCGGGACCACCCACGCGGTATCCGTGCACGCGTACTACCCGCCGCTGCCGTTGATGCGCCGCTACAGCCGCAAGGACAGCACGCTGCGGCTGGAGTTCATCGAGCGCCCCGAGGAGTGGTGACACCGGTGACCGGCACGTCGGGCGGTCCGTCCGGGCCGCCCCCGTCGATAGCGGCCCATCTGGCCGCCGTACGCTCCCGGTTGGCCCGGCTCTCCCCGGCCGAGGCCGCCGCGGCCGTCCGCGACGGCGGCGCGCTGCTCGTGGACATCCGGTACGGCGCGCTGCGCGACCGCGACGGCACCGTGCCCGGCGCGGTCATCGTGGAGCGCAACGAACTGGAGTGGCGGCTCGACCCCCAGGGCTCGCACCGCCTCCCGCACGCCACCGGCCACGACCTGGCGGTCATCGTGTTCTGCAACGAGGGTTACGCCTCGTCGCTGGCGGCCGCCTCCCTGCACGATCTGGGCCTCCACCGCGCGACCGACCTCGTCGGCGGTTTCCAGGCATGGCGGGCGGCGGGCCTGCCGGTGACCCCGCCGGACGGCCGTCCGACCGTTCCGGCCGCGCCACTGGCGCCGGGAGCACATGCAGCGGGAACGCACACGTCGGGAGCGCACGCGGCGGAATGACCGCGGCGGAATCGACCGCGCGGCGGCCGGATCGGACGTGTGGGCGCCGTGTGACCAAGATCCATTATGTCCATGTGAACCCACCGTGTGCGTACCGTTTCCGTGCGTGACGATCGCGTGCAACGGTGCGGCCAAACCCCCCGAAAATTAGGGCCCCGGCCCCCCACGGACGCCTTGCGCACGATAAATTTCTGGCCATGCCCCGTGGACGTCACCGCCATTCCCAGCCGCTGCATCGGATGATGCCGCCGCTGACCGTCGCAGGCACCGCGGCCGTACTGGCCGTCATATCGCTCTTCGCCGGGGATACGGGACTGCTGCGGGCGCTCGCGGCGGCGATAGCCCTCGTCGCGGTGGCCGGGGCGCTGCTCGCGCGGACCTGGGACCGTTCGGCCGGGCGCGAGGTCGCGGAGCTGACGGCGCTGCGGACGCGGGACGAGTGGCACACCGACGAGCGGGTGGCCGAGCTGGAGAGCGACCTGGAGGAGTCCAGGGAGATCCGCGGGCGGCTGGAGAAGAAGCTGCGCGGCAAGCGGTCGGAGCTGGCGGGGCTGCGCTCCGAGCACGCCGATCTGCTGCGGCGGTACGCCACCGCGGAGAGCGAGCGGGCCCGGGCCCTGGAGGCGCAGCGCCGGTTGCAGCGGGAGGGCGCCACGGCGACCCGGATCGCGCTGGGCACCGGGGTGTCCGCGGTCGGCCCCGCCGCCTACCTCAAGGCCGCGGACGCGCTGCGGAACCTCACGCGCAACGCCGCCACGCAGCAGGCGCAGCGCACCGTCGAGGACGCCCGGCGCCGGGACGCCGCCGCGGACGAGCCGCAGGGCAGGCACGCTTCGGGTTCGCCGACGCTGCCGGTCCGCGAGCACCGCCT